>JAKPPK010000036.1 GCA_029547385.1 Candidatus Latescibacterota bacterium | reverse complement strand
CTCACCGGTGGCCTTTTCTCGGCATTCCGTGGAGCATGGATGGAATGCCGCGGACCGCGACGATGCGCGGTGATGTCGGCTGTCTGCTTCGGATCCGGCATTGCAGGAGCCGGGATTGCCGCGCACATGGGCTCGCTGTGGGTGCTGTACGCAACTTACGGAATACTGGGTGGATTCGGGCTCGGGATGGGGTACGTACCACCGATTAATGCGCTCCTCAAGTGGTTCCCCGACCGGCGTGGGCTGGCGGGCGGAATGGCGGTCGCCGGGTTCGGGGCAGCCGCACTCGTGACAGGCCCCGCCGCAACGAAGCTGGTTTCCCTGGTCGAGGTGCCTCTCACCTTCGCAATTCTCGGCGCGGCGTATTTTGTGGTTATCCTCCTCGCGTCCTGCGCGATGCGGTTCCCACCCGCAGATTACCGGCCCGCCGGATGGACTCCCCGGAGCGAAACGGCCGGGGGGCTGCAGGAAAAGACGCACACGCTTGGCGAAGCCTTGAAATCGCCCCGGTTCTGGCTTCTGTGGGTGGTGTTCTTCCTCAATATCAGCGCAGGAATGTCTTTGATTTCCTTCGGAGCCCCGATGGCGCAGGAAATCATCGGGATGACGGCAGTGCAGGCCAGCGTGATGGTCGGGTTCATGGGTGTGTTCAATGCCGCGGGCCGAATCGGCTGGTCGGCGCTTTCCGATTACATCGGCCGACCGGTTACTTTCGCGGTGATGGTGGGTATTCAGATCGTACTCTTTGCCCTTGTTCCGAGCGTCTCCTCCGTTGCGCTCTTCGAGGCTGCGTTTTTTGTCATCATGACCTGCTTCGGCGGCGGGTTCGCCACGTGTCCGGCGTTTGTGACGGAGCTGTTCGGTTCCCGGAACACCGGGGCCATTTACGGCGCGATTCTGACCGCGTGGAGCGCAGCCGGCGTGGCCGGACCGACCATGGCCGCCATGTTGAGGGACCTGACGGGGAGTTATTCGGGCGGCATGTACGTGATCGCAGGTGCCCTTGCCATAGCGCTGGTGTGCGTCGCCGCGCTGGGTGCTTCCATTCGTGGCCGCCCCGCCGCAGTCTGAAGGCACTTCGGCGCACGTGTCAACACGACGTTCACGTCACGCGGGCGCCGATCAGTATACGCCGTCGGAAACCGGGAGGAGCTTCTCGTAATCTTCCACCGTGCCGTTGGCGAGGAAACAGTCTATGATCTTTCGACCGAGTTCATCCAGATTGTTCTTCAGGAACTTCTGAACCTGCCTTCGGAAGAACTCCGTAAGAATCCTCGCCCCTTCGTCGTACGCCTCCGTGCCGACCTCCGGTTGCTGATCAACCTGAAACAGCCATCCGGGGATCGTGGTGCCCTCGATACGAATACTCTGGAGGGCATATCCGAGTAGAGGGCATCTGGCAGGACGACACTGGTCCGACTGGAACTTCGCGTGACCCCGGCGGGCGAGGTAATCGCGCGCGACCCACTGCGGCATGAATCCTGTCCGCCACACGCCGATGTGCTGGTTCGGTACCAGTACGTGCCGCATCCTTCTGTTCCTGACAAACTGCTCGAGCAGCAGGTTCGCCTGTTCCACCCGCAGACCGGTTGCGAACGGCCAGTAGCTTCCCACCCCTTCGCTTCCCATCTGCTCTGCCTGAACGACGCTCGGGTTGTGATATCCCCTTGGTGAAGCAAGCCGCCAGAGCCACGCCAGAGCCGGCGGGAGGATGTGGAACAGCCCGATGATTCCGTACGACGGCGCTGCTGCGGTGCAGGGCGGTGTCCGTACGCCGAAACTTCGGATGTCCACCGGCACGCGCCCCTCGACAACGCCGGGGACGATGTCTCTCGGCAGAATGACCCGTGGATTCGGACACGGCACACCGGGTGCGTCCTCAACATGGTCCCAGATCAGCGCAGTTCCATTCGGAACGGCGTCAATGCTGAGGAAGAGAAGCGGGCGCGCCGGCGCGATCGTCATCTGTTCGAGGTCGTGGTCCGTGCCATACTTCGTGATGTGATCCACGCGCACAAACCACGCGTCTTCCGCGTCAGTCAACCAGAGCCGCCCGTCGTTCTCCTGAAAATCGGGGTGGCAGAGACCCATGTCGTCGCAGACAGGGTGGAGGTCGCACGTGCGGGGGATTTCGAGGTACCGCTCTTCTCCCGTAACGAGATTCCTGCCCAGCAGCAGCCGCCCGTCCGGGAGGCGGTGCGGTTGTTGCAGCATTTCGCTTTTGCCGCTCCCGCTTGCGCCTTCATGCATGAACGTGACCATGTTGTCATACGGCGTGCGCACAAGCACGCACGAGGCGTGGACCGTAACCCACTTCTCCCTCGCTCCCTGACTCAGCAGTGCGCCATACACGCCTTTTTTGGCGCTGGGGCCCGGGTAGAGGTTATAGGAAAACATCTCGTGCACATCCACACGGTTGTGAACGACCGCCTGTCTGCCACCGAAATGGGTGTGCCGGAAGGTCGGCGCGACAAAAATGATGAAGGTAGGCTGGAAAGGCTCGTCGCGGTTTTCGAGGTTCACCACGCCCTGCAACAGCCCCAGCCCGAACGCGAAGAATCCCGCGTTTGCGGGGCATATCGCCAGCCCGGTCATTCCGATGCTCAGGTGACCGGGTTCGAATGCGAAGACCGCGAGATCCTGCCGGGAAAGCCAGTCGAGCGTCTCCGTGCGCAATTCGGCAAACGGGCGGCCGAACCGCTCCGCGTAGCGCGGTTTGTCAGAAGGCCGATCGTCCCCGATCCACATGCAGTCCGGGTCGCGGCGGCGCATGTACGGGTCGGTGTAATTCACCGCGATTCCGTTCTTCACACGCACCACCGTTGCCTCATGCACCTCCTTGCCATCTGGCAGGGTGTATTTCACCTGCCATTCGCGGTTTTCGCGTCCGCCACAGGCAAGGGCTTCCAGATCCTCAATCCGGTTCGCACACAGGACGGACGGCGCATCTGTAAGCAGTTTCCGCACGTCCGGCGGCAGAATCATGTGTTCCAGACTCCGCTGCTCCATTTCAATCCCCAAAAAAGCGCCCCGGCAGCACCACCGCCGGACGACAGACAAACGCGATTCGCGTGCTTTCGCAGGGCAGGATGCCCTGCCACTCCGTGCGTCAGGAGCGGTTCCTAATATCACACAAAACCGTCAATTTGAAAAGTGCCGGAGGGAGAATCCGCTGCTCACCGCGGGGAACGCATGAAATCGGGGTCAATCGGCGTGCCGGAATGGGTTGGGAAGTGCTTCCGCGCGTACGCTGCGTACGCTTCTCGCCCGACGCGAATTCACTCCATCGGGGATAACTCCTCCCACACATCAATCATCCGGTGGTAATTCGCGATCATGCGCGGGGTGAGGTCACAAAGGGGCCCGGCAGTAGTCTGGAATATCATCCGGTACTTCCCACCCTCGAATGCCGCGCGGGAGGCTTCTTCCACGTCTTCCGGAGTCTCGTTTTCGAGGATTCTCGCCTCGATATTGCCGCCAAGGGTGATCCTCCCGGCTGCGAGCGCTTTCGCCTCGGCGAAGGTAATGTCGCCGTCGGGCGGCGGTTCCACCGGTTCGAACAGGTCCGCACCCCGCGCGATGGCAAGCTCCAACGTGGAACGCACATTCCCGTGGCAATGCACGTGGCTGAGGGCTCCGGCGGCATGCATCTGGGCGATGAGCTTCGCCTCGAATGGCTGCACAAGCTCTTCATACACCTGGTGCGCGGCCATGGGCGGGGTTACCCACTCGCACCCGCCCATCCAGACGAACTCGATCCGGCGCGTGGAAAAGATCACCTCCAGCACGTCGCGGATTCGTTCGTAGCATTGCTCGGTGAGTTCTTTCAGCAACCCCAGTTCCGTCGCGCACATCTCGAGGAACATCTGGTACGGCATCATGCCGGCCACGCAGACAAACGGCGACGAGGCTCCCGTGTGCATGATCCCCCGCCTCGGGAACGCTTCCGGCAGGTTGGACATGTCAGGCGGAGCAACCCCCTCCGGCAGTTCCCACGGCACCGAGCGGATCTTCTCAATGTCCTCCCGCGACTCCACGGGATACTTGAGCGTCCAGACCGTCGAGCTGATTTCGTTGGTTCCCGTAACGGCCGTCAGCACGCCTTTCGGGGTGTCGATTTCCGTGGTGGTGATGACGGCGCCGTCCCGGACCTCACGCTTCACTTCCCGCATGAACTGCGGCGGCGTAACGAGATACCGGTTCACCTCCGAGGGTACGGTGTGAAGGAACGCGAGTTCCTCGCCGATGCGGTCGAGAATCTCCTGCATTCCCGGGTCGCGCAGCCCCTTGTTCGTGGGGTGCGTGAAGCTGTGAAGGTCGAGCGGGACGCGGTCGATTCGGTCCCCCCTGAGGGCTCCCAGAAAGCGTTCGCGCGGTGTCATCGTCGTGCCCCCGTGTGTGATGCTTGGCGCGTGAACAGTGTCGCAAAGGGGAATATAGCACTGGCTGCGAAGGGAGCAAGAGCGGGCGCGTTTGTGCACGGGCTGGAAGCCCATGCTACAACGTGTACCGATTGCCTCCCGTGGCACGGGCATCTTGCCCGTGACCTTCCCTCAGCAAACGTTCCGGGCCGGGGGCCGCAACGGGTTTGAGCACTCCCCGCCGACGCGCCATATTAGGTTTGTCACCAGTCGCTCAATCCCGTCGAAGGAGTATCCCATGATCTCATCTGCCCGAAGGTTTCTCCTCCCGCTTGCCGCCCTTGCCCTTGCGGCCAGCTCCGTGTTCGCCGCGCCTCCCGGCCTGCGTGGCCCGATGCCGGCACAAATGCCCGTCCCGTCATCCGACAAGTTCACCTTCGCCGTCATCGGCGACCGCTGGGGTGGTGAAGTAGCCGCGTGGTCCGTGTTCGACCGATCAGTGGAGGAGATCAACCTCACGCGGCCCGATTTCGTCATGTCGGTCGGCGACCTGATAGACGGCAAAGTGACTGTTCCGGCGAAACAGGACTCCATGTGGCGCGATTTCTGGCTTCACGCGGGCAAGTTCACCGCGCCGTTCTTCGTCGCGCTGGGAAACCACGACATCTCCAACCCGACGATGCGGGCCCACTGGAAACAGAACTACGGGCCTACGTATTACTCCTTCGACTACGCTGGCTGCCACTTCATTGTGCTGTGCACCGAGGAGATGGTAGGCACCACGGCTTCCGGCTCGGAGTTCCTCGGCCCGGAACAAACCGCCTG
>JAKPPK010000006.1 GCA_029547385.1 Candidatus Latescibacterota bacterium | reverse complement strand
CCGCCGTACGTCTCCGTCAAGGAAGCCGTGCTGCCATTTCTCAAGTTTCCCGGCGTGGATATCCTGCTCAGCCCGGAGATGCGTTCGACCGGCGAAGTGATGGGTATTTCAGAATCCCTTGGAGAGAGCTACGCGAAATCGCAACTCGCGGCGAATCTTCGCCTGCCGGACAGGGGAACTGTTTTCATCAGCGTGAGCGGAGACGAGCAGAAGCGGGCTCTCGTGGAGCCTGCGCGGCGGCTTGCCGAACTCGGTTTCGACATCATCGCTACGGAGGGAACACTGGCAATGCTGCACCGGAACGGCGTTCCCGCCACATTCGTTCCGAAATTGCAGGAAGGCCGCCCCCACGTGGTTGACATGATGAAATCGTCCAAGATCGCGCTTGTGATAAATGTGCCTCACGGGAAAGCCGCGTCTCAGGATGAAATCGCCATCCGACGCGAGACGATCCGGCGCGGCCTTCCCTACATGACAACGGTTGCCGCCGCGGTCGCCGCGGTGGAGGGGATCGCAGCCCTGCGCGCGGAGGAAATGAGCGTGCGTTCCCTGCAGGAGCATCACGCCCGCATACATCGCCCGACGCAATGAGTGCACGACAACGAACCAGAGTTCTCGGATCTCCGCCTCGCTCCGGGAAGCCGCTCGTCGGCATGAGCGGCTCATGGGAACGGCTCGGCGTGCATCTGATGAACCAGCCGTTCTTCCTCCCCGCAGTGGATGAGGCGGCCGAACACGAAACGGCAGGCCTCTCCGGTGGCCTGCAACCCCGATGCGTATCCTGCAAAGCATGCCGGGAACCGGTATGGGTAGTTTCTGATTCCCGCGGCGTCTCGTTCGCGCTCTCCCGCGCAAGTTACATCGGTGGTGAAGCAGCGCCCGTCGCCTGGGCGCCAGCAGTGGTGTTTCCAAGTGCGGAAGCCCTGAAGCACGCGCGGGAAACAGGCGGCGACCGGAAACAGGCCGTCAGTTGCCCCTTCTGCGGAGAACACCTTGCCGTCCCAACGCCTCCTGAAGACATGAACTCCCGTCATTAGAACCAGAGGAATACATGCGCACATGAGCAGCGAGTCGAACAAGGGTGAGAATCCGGCTCCTTCGACACGAGCCACAAGGGGTATCGTGGGATGGGTCAGACGCATCGTATGGCGCCGAAATGCCCGCGGGATGAAGGAATCCGACATTGACCTGATGCGCAGACGGATCATAATTATCACCAGTCAACTCCAACAGCTTCCCGACTCCTCCACGGTCCTAAGACGGCGGAAGGAATTGCTGCGTGACCGAGAGCGCTGCGAGTTTGTCATCGCGGAATGGGAGAAGCGGTATGACCACCCGAATGGCTCGCGGTGAAGGACTTCTCCCGGTGGTTGGTCGTCACCACGGCAGCGCCGGGGCAGCCGCAGGTCTTGATACGCTTTTCCGTCGCGCGTACATTGTAAGAATCCGGCGGCGTAGCCAAGGGGCTAAGGCGGAGGTCTGCAAAACCTCTATTCGGCGGTTCGAGTCCGCCCGCCGCCTCCACGTTTTCCGAAGGGACGGGCGCGATCGCAGGGCCTGTCCCTTTTTCTTTGCGCTTCCGGCATCGCGGCACCTGAAGCCATTCTGAGAGGAGAATTGCCCGATGGAGACGCTCCCCGACACCGTTGATGGCCCACGCGGCGGAACGTGGTACGAATTCGGCGAGATTCTCGACTTCCTCAATTTCGTGTTCCGCTCCAGTGTCGGCCGCAAGCCAAGCATCGGCGGGGATTACCCGCACCTGTACAACGAGCGGAACGTGCACAATTTCCGGCACATCCGCGTGAACGGGCGCGTCATCAGCAACGTGAGCATCTACCCCGCCCGGGTTCAATGGGGTGATGCCGTGCTGAAGATCGGCGGAATCGGTGGCGTGGCTACCGACCCGGATTACCGCAAGCACGGGTACGCGGGAACCATTCTGGCCCATTGCCTCGAATACATGGACCGCGAGCTGGATTGCGACCTGTCCATTCTCTGGACCGGCATCCCTGACTATTACCGACGCTGGGGATGGGAGCATGCGGGGCAGAACTGGACGTTCTTCATCGATCGCACCACCATCACCTATCTCCCGGTCGCCCCGACCGGCGAAGTGCTTACCGATACACTCGATCCCCGCGTCATTCAGGCAGTGGAGTCGCTTCACGCCGCCCGCAGGGCGGGAGTCGTGCGCGACCGCGAGCTCACCGAGGTTTTGCTCAACATCCGCACGCGCGTCCGGTGTGCCGTTCTCATGGACGGGGAAACACCGGTGGCGTACATCGTGTACTCACCCGGTGAACAGATCGACGTGAAGGATTGTGGTGGGGATGGTTCGGCTGTTCTGGGGCTTCTGCGCGTCGTGTTCGCCCAGTGTGGCGCCCGGACGGCGCAGATTCACACTCCGGCACAGGACCAATCCGTCGCGCCACTTTTTATCGAGCGCGGGTTCGCCGTCCGCGCCAATTACTCCGGCATGCTGGCTGTCCTGAAGCCGCAGCGCATCCTGGAGGCGTACGGAATCCGGGATGTGACTGTACGGCCTGAAGGGGACGGGTGGCAGATCCAGACCTCGACGGCGAGTGTGTTTTTGCGCAAACCCGATCTGGTGAAGCTCCTGTTCGGACCTGAACGGCCGCCGGAAATCGGCCATTCCAAACTGCCGTTGCCGTTCTACTACGGCCAACTGGACCACATGTAACGTTCACAAGTAATCGGGAGTGCGTGCGATGAGATCGAAATACCGCGCTGAGTGCTCGCCACGCGGGCGATGGGTGGTTGCACACCGGGGTTTCTCGGGCAGGTACCCGGAAAACACCATGGCGGCATTCAGAGCGGCGGTCGCGCTCGGAGTGGACGTTATCGAAATTGACGTCCATCTCTCTCGCGATGGTCACGTGGTCATCATGCATGACGCGAAACTGGACCGCACGACGGACGGGAAGGGCCCGATTGCCGAACACACGTTGGCGGAGATCAAACGGGTTGATGCCGGCTCCAAAAAAGGCGCACAGTTCGCAGGCGAAAGAGTACCCACGTTCGCGGAGATGCTCGCCGAGATCTCGCTTCCCGTAATGTGCGAAATCAAGGATCCGGGTGAGGATATCGTCCGGGAAACGGCACGGGTGGTGAAGGCTGCAGGGGCCGAAGACCGCGTCATCATCGCATGCTTCGACGACGCGACTCTCCGGTGGGCTGAGCATTACCTGCCTGCCTGCGAACGCCTTGCTCTGGGGCAGTCGACGGCGGAACGCATCCGGACAACCCACATCAACGCCCCTTCCTTCGATCAGGCGGACGAAGCGTTCGTCAAGGCGGTGCATGAAACGCATGGCGCGGTCTGGCTCTGGACAGTGGATCAACCGGCAGATATCCGCAACGTCATCGCACTGGGAGTGGACGGGATTATCAGCAACTACCCGGACCGCGTGCTTGCAGTGCTGGCGTGAGGATCAGACAGGGGGGGCAGGAAAACCGTGCGAATATTGCTTTCTGCATATAACTGCCGGCCTCACAGAGGCAGCGAATTCGCCATCGGATGGAACTGGGCGGTCGAGCTGAGTCGGCTGGGCCACTCGGTCCACGTGTTGACGCACGCAGCCAACCGTGAGGAAATCGAACAGGAGACTGCGAAAAACCCGTTGCCCAACGTCGCATTCTCGTACCTGGATGCACCGCGTTGGGCAATGAAGATCGGCCTGGGAACGATGAGGCTGCGCTACCTGATGTGGCTCTGGGTCGCTCTCCGCCGTGCGCGGGAGCTGGAAAACGAGATCGATTTGTGCCACCATGTGTCGTGGAACACGTTCGAAGGCGGAAGTCTGCTGTGGAGACTTCGGAAACCCTTTTTTCTGGGCCCTGTTGGCGGGGGACAAACGGCACCAACTGCTTTTCGGGGCTATTTCGACAACTCGTGGAAGGCCGAGTGGTTGCGGAACCAACGCATCAGGTTTTCCGCTCGAATCAACCCGTTCGTCCGATCGGCGTTGACGCGGGCGAAACTCGTTTTGGTTGCGAACAGCGATACGCTGGAAATTGTCCGGGGCGCCGCTTGTTCAGATGCTCGCCTCATGTGGGAAGCCTGCATCCCTGAATCATACACTTCCTCGGATGTTTCCCGAACCGGGACTGCAGAATGCCTCGGTCTGCTCTGGGTGGGCGGATTGATCCCGAGAAAAGCGTTGCGGTTGGCTCTTGAGGCGCTGGCATCCTCAAACACCCCGAACAAACTCACCATCGTGGGCGATGGGCCCCTTGCGC
>JAKPPK010000002.1 GCA_029547385.1 Candidatus Latescibacterota bacterium | reverse complement strand
GCTGACCTTGCCGTCCGCCATGCGCTTGCGCTGTCCCCAGGTAACATTCTCAGAAATGGAACGGCTCTCTTCCTGGGCAAGACTCGACATGATAGTGATGAGCAACTCGCCCTTGGAATCCAGCGTCCATATGTTTTCCTTCTCAAAATAAATCTCGATGCCCTCGTCTTTAAGTTTTCGCACCGTGGTAAGGCTGTCCACCGTGTTCCTTGCGAAACGGCTCACGCTCTTGGTGATGATGAGATCGATTTTCCCGGCAAGGGCATCGGCGATCATCGTCTTAAAGCCCTCGCGCTTTTTGGTGGTCGTTGCGGAGATTCCTTCGTCCGTGTATATGGCAACGAACTCCCAATCGTCCCGGCTCTTGATGTAGTTGGTGTAGTAATCGACCTGCGCCTCGTAGCTCGTGCTCTGGTCTTCGTGGTCGGTCGAAACGCGGGCATATCCGGCAACGCGGCGTTTCTTCGTGCTGTTGATCGGCGCGGATGTATATCGGCTGATGGTAGCCGGTATCGCCGTTACTTTTCTTTGCGCCATGCTTTCCCACGCTCCTTCCGTAATTGCTTCATGTGTTCGCTCATCTGCCGCCGCCTTTCAGGCGTATACGCTCCCTTGATGGATTCCTTGAATTTGGTTCTCTGCTCATCCGTCCACGGCCTGCCTACCCGTTTCGGCTGCACCCATGTGCGTCCGACCGTACCGCCGTCCTTGAAATGGAAAAACATCTCCGATGCGGAAAGCACATCGATATGGTCTATCCGCTTTTCAAACTCGGCATCGTCAAATTTGGGAATGCCGAGCGTCTCCGCTATAAAGGGCTTCAGCACATCCTCCCGCAAGCCGACCGTACCGCAGCCGTTCCGCTCCGCGCACCGCCAGTAGAACGCCTTACCGCTTTCCGAGGTGGCTGACGGCTGTGAAGCCCTGCGGAAATTGCATCCGCAGACGGCGCACTTGATTTTCCCCGTCATGACGGAAGAGCCTTTGCAGTTCGGTTTCTTCTTGCGTTTCTCGGAGGTTTTCGCTCTGTACTCAGCCGTCCAGCAATCCTGGTGTCCCGTGTTCGGGCAGTCCTTCGTAACGACCGTGCCGTCCTTCAGATGGAACTCAAGCACATACCGCTCCGGCACGTTGATGAAGTCCACCTTGTCAAGAAATACATCATCATCGAATTCATCCAGTCCGAGAACCTCGGCACACGCCTTTTTCAGATTCTCGTGGTTGATGCTGCCGCCGACCGGACACCTGCCGCCTTTTTTCTTCCTCGAACCGCAAGCCCAATACTCCATGAACCCTCTGTCCGTCCGCTTGTTGTGCGCGTAGCTTATACCGCAATGCGGACACTTCAGCATTCCCGAAAAGCAGGTGAGGTTCAGGCTCTTGTTCGCCCTCGGCCCCAGTTCCTTGCGCCGCGCGATTTCTTCCTGTACATAGTCGAAGGTCGCTTTGTCGATGATCGCGGGATGCGTATCCTCCACATAATACTGCGGAAGCTGCCCCCTGTTCTTTTTCCGCTGTTTTGAAATGGGATCGGATATGAACTCCTTCTGCAGGAGAAGGTTGCCCGTGTAGGTCACGTTCGTGAGAACCACCTTGATGTTGGAATCCACCCAACGGCATCCGTCCCTCGTGGTGATGCCCTCGGCGGCGAACTCCCGCTCCGTTTCCAGTCTCGACTTGCCGTCCAGGAAGTTCTGGAAAATCCTTCTCACGACCGCCGCTTCCTCCGGCACGATAACCAGTTCATCGCCCTCCCAGCGGTAGCCGTACACCCGGAAGTGTCCGTTCGGTATTCCTTTCTCGAACCGCTTTCTGATACCCCATTTACAGTTCTCCGAAAGGCTGCGGCTTTCTTCCTGTGCGAAGGACGCGAGGATGGTCAGCATCAACTCGCCGTCACCGCTCATGGAATTGATGTGTTCCTTCTCGAACCGCACCTCCACGCCGATGTCTTTCAAGTGCCGCACCGTTTCCAGCAAGTCCACCGTGTTCCTTGCGAACCGTTGGATCGACTTTGTGAGGATGATATCGATCTCGCCGTTGTCGGCGGCTTCGATCATGCGCTTGAACTCATC
>JAKPPK010000577.1 GCA_029547385.1 Candidatus Latescibacterota bacterium | reverse complement strand
GCAGCCGCCACCGCCACCTGGCGACGAGCACGCAGTCCGCCACGTCACCTGATTCCACCGCCGGATTCTCGATAGGGCCTCGCACCAGCCCATTCAGTTCCCCCGCCCTTGATATCCTTGCTTTCACCCGGGCAGATTCCGCGCGTGGCGGCTTCGTGCCAAAGCCTTATCGAAGCCAACTCCAGGTAGACAACGTTAGCGGACAGGCGAATTACTCGACTCTCGGTGGAGTCGGCGGGCAGCTCTACGTCACGGCGAGCGATCTCATGGGGTTTCACCAGCTCCAGTTCAACACGAGTCTTTACCGGGACCTCAGGGACAGCGATTACGGTGTGTTTTATCAGTATCTGAAAAGGCGAACAGACTACGCCGCGTATTTCCAGCAACAACGGACCTGGTATCCTTTCCAGAGCGTGGATTATTACGGCGGGATCGTGGAATCCGGGCTGGTAGAAAGCCGGGAGATTTCAACCGGCGTTTATGCGTCCCGCCCGACGAGCCAGTTCCGCCGGTTCGAAGCGGGCATAGACTATGTGAACGCGAAACAGAGTGTGCTTTACGACTACCTCAGCTACGGCACCGGTATTGCGGCGTCTCAGGAAGCAACTATTGAGGCTTTGCTTACAAGGGTTGCGTTCGTGCACGACAACGCGCTATGGAACATGTTTGGTCCGGTGGTAGGGCAGCGCTGGCGGATGACGGTTTTTGCTGCGCCGCCGCGCGCCAATACTGCTCCATTCGGCGTAGTGACCGCGGATGTGAGGCGCTACTGGCGCGTGAGCAAGAATACTTCACTCGCGCTGCGGGGGGCAGGGGGACGGAGCTTTGCGACGCATGCACAGAATGCACCTCTGTTCTATGTTGGCGGTCTGCCGTACTGGATCAACTATGATTACGAGAACGTGCAATCCAGCCAACTGGTGAACGACGCGTTTTCGCAGTTTGTATTCCCGCTGCGGGGCACTAATTACTACGAGTTGAGAGGCCGAAGCTTCGCGATTCTGAATGCGGAATACCGATTTCCCCTGATATATTTCCTTGCGACGGGCCCGCTCAACTTTGTGCTCAGCAACGTCGGCGGCGTCGTGTTTCTGGATGTCGGCCGGACATGGGAGGACCCGACGCAACCCAGCGACCCGAACATAGCCCGTCATGCGCAGGGTCCCCTCGGCGGATACGGCTACGGGATGCGGATCAACCTCGGTGTGCTGGTTCTGAGAATGGACGTAGCGTGGCGAACAGACCTGAGGGAAACGATCGGCAGCGCGAGGTATTACTGGTCTTTCGGCTACGATTTCTGACACACCGGTCCGCCGAGAGCAATCAGGTGGAACAGCATCGCGACGCCGATGTGAACCTTTCCCTGTGATTCCGCAAGAGGCATCTCCGTGGAAGACAGCGCTCGAACGCCTGCGCACTTTCTTTCCCCCGATCTCCCCTTTGTGACAAACCGCCATGCAGAGGTGTTGCGGCGTGTCCGCGTCGTGCTGGTTGGACCGAAATACCCTGGCAACATTGGGTCGGTGGCACGCGCGATGACGGTGTGCGGGCTTACCCGAATGCACCTCGTCAACCCTGTTCCAAGCTGGCGGGAGTCGGATGAGGCCTGGACTTTCGCCTGCGGGTCGCGTTCCGTTCTGGAGCAGGCGACCGAAGCGAGGAACCTGGAAGAAGCCCTTTGCGGAGCGACGACCGTGATTGGTACGACGCACCGGATGGGAAGAGGCCGGGGCCCGCTCCTGCCTCCGCGAAAACTGGCGGAACATTTGCCGGGGATGCTCTCCAAAGGCGAGGTGGCCCTTGTGTTCGGACGGGAAGACAAAGGGCTTTCGAATGACGAACTGGCGTTATGCCAGATGGGTGTTCACATACCGACGGCCTCTACCTATCCGTCCTTGAACCTTTCCCACGCGGTAATGGTTGTTGCGTACGAGTGTTTCTACGCGGTAGTGACGACGGGGGATGAGAACGTGCACGTGAGCGGGGTGTCGTACCCGGAAATCGTGGCTCTTTCGGAAAGAATCGCACATCTGACCGCGCGGACTGGCTTTCGTCACCGGCGGGGAGAAGTGGGCTTTGAACGCAGCCTGCGGCGAGCCATAGAACGGAGTAGTCTGAGTGCCCGCGACATTGCTCTCGCGCATCTCGTGTGCAGACAAGTCGAGCAGTATATCGACCGCCTGGAGGAGCAGATTCGCAACGAGCGGGAAACGTCGAACTGATCGACGACAATGGCAAAAATGAAACGCGGCGAGGACAGCGGAAGTCGCTCCGCGTCCTCGCCGCGTGCGCCAAACTCAGACACTACAGGGCAGCGTTCCCCGATTCGCCGGTGCGGATCCTGATTGCGTCATCTACAGTTGAGACGAATATCTTTCCGTCGCCAACCTTTCCCGTACGCGCCACCCGCAAGAGCGCACTTACCACCGCGTCAATCTGGTCATCAAGGACCACTGCTTCAATTTTGACTTTGTTCACGAACAGAACCTGATACTCCGCACCGCGATAGAACTCGGTGTGCCCACGTTGATGGCCAAAACCACGAGCCTCGAGAACCGACAGGCCCTTTACACCGGCATCTGTCAGCGCGGCGCGGACGTCCTCGACCAGATGGGGACGGATGAATGCCTCGACTTTCTTCACGATCTGTCTTTCCCGTTTTGTTCCTGTTTGCCGTGCGCATTACAGGTGATAGGCGGTTTCCCCGTGCTGTGTCAAATCGAGGCCCTCACGCTCTTCCGCCTGGGAAATACGCACGCCGCCGGCAATGTCTATCAGTTTCAAGATAATCCATGTCGCCGCCGCTGCATAGGCAGCAGTCGCCACGACGCTCAGTGCCTGGACCAGAAGCGGATCGAAGTTGCCCAGCAACAAGCCGTCTTTGCCGTTTGCATTCCAGTACGTGCTGGCGAAGACTCCGGTCAGCAACGCGCCAAGGGTACCACCGACACCGTGCACGCCAAACACATCGAGGGAGTCGTCGTACCCGAATCGTGGTTTGAGGCAGATGGCCCAGTAACAGATCACACCCGCCGCAAGCCCGATTGCGAGCGCGGCCATCGGTCCTACAAACCCAGATGCGGGTGTCACCGCCACGAGCCCGGCAACCATCCCGGAAGCGACTCCCAGCACGGTTACCTTCCCTGTCCGAATTCGTTCGGCGAACGCCCAGGCCATTGCCGCGGCGGCCGCAGCGATCTGCGTGGTGACAAACGCCAATGTGGCAAGCGCGCCGCTGGCGAGAGCACTGCCCCCGTTGAAACCAAACCATCCGAACCAGAGCATACCGGCTCCCAGCACCGTCCAGATGAGGCTGTTGGGAAGTATCTGGTCTTTCGGGTATCCAACTCTTCTGCCGATGTAAATGGCCGCCACAAGCGCAGAGAAGCCCGAACTCATGTGGACAACCGTCCCTCCTGCGAAGTCGAGAGCACCTAACTTGAACAACCACCCGTCCGATGCCCACACCCAGTGGCAGACCGGTGCGTACACGACGGTTGTCCAGAGGAGAACGAACGCAACGTATGCGCGAAATTTCATGCGTTCCGCAAAAGCACCGGTGATAAGGGCGGGGGTGATTATGGCGAACATCCCCTGGAACGCGACGAACGCGAGGTGAGGTATGCTTCCCATCGGCTCCACTCCGACCCCGTTGAGGAAGGCGTGGCTGAATCCACCGATGAACGAGTTGCCCTTTGAGAACGATAGCGAGTAACCTATCACCACCCAGTGGATCCCCACGAGTCCCATTGCAAACACGCTGTGCATGATCGTTCCGAGCACATTTTTGCTGCGCACCATTCCGCCGTAGAACAACGCCAGACCGGGCGTCATGAACAGAACGAGAGCTGTGGACGTGAGCATCCAGGCAGTGTCGCCGGAGTCGATACTCCCGGAACCCTCCGCAAATGCGGGAGGGACGATCCCGAGGAGTAGTGTAAGGAATGCCATGAGCCGCCTGTTCATCCGAACCTCCAAATCAGAAACAGAACCTCGCCGAACCTCTGCTGCGTGGGGCATTTCACCTGTGCCTCCCGCTCCCTTATTGACGATAGCCACGGCGTGTTTCCGTGAAATCACAGCGGCGTTTCGCGAGTGTAAAAAAACGATGAAGTTTTGCAGACATGGTGGGTGTTGCAGGTGAGACGGAGATAGTGGCGGGAGCAGGAGTTACGCGATACCGTCAAGAATCAATGACGCGAACACGGAATACCAGTAATCGGGAACAAAGGGCGCATGAAGCAACGCATCCAGCGTATAAAGGGTCAGTTCCAGCCGGTCTTCCCTGCGGAATTCCGTCGTGCCTGTGTACCCTTCCCAGAGGAACATCCAGTCGGGATCGTTCACGAAAGTTCGTTTCGTGTAGTACGCGCAGCTCATGGCCCCGTATAACGGCGCGAGGTCGTACCGGGCAGGGCCCACACTGAGCGTTTCGAAGTCCAACAGGCCCGATAACGCACCGGTGAACCGGTCGAAAAGCATGTTGGCGATGTTTGCGTCGCCATGAATGGGGACCAGGGTGTTTTCGTCGAACCTGTGCAGGTTCTGGTCGAGGAAAAAGATGAGCCGAGCCCGCAACGTCTGTGACACGAGGCCGCTTTCCGCCAGTTGGACTGCGCGTGCTTCAAACGATTGAGCGAACCTTTCCTTGGAAACGAGGTGGTCGAAAAAGGGAGTGAAAAGTTCCTCTGGCGCGAGGGTTTTCGCCTTGTGCCATTCCGCCATGGCCTTACCGACCGAACGCAAAGCCACCGGCAGCAGCGAGGGAGTGGAGTTCAACATCAGATCGCCGGTAACTCCCGGGATTTGCTTCACGCAGCACACCCCGCAGTTCCATGGCTCTTCGGGCGGCAGCACAATCACTTCTTCCGCGCAGGGGATTCCCGCGCGACGAGCTCGACGCCATCCGACGTATTCGCGCCACCATCCCTGTCCGTCCGATGTCGGGCTGTCGTCAAATTTGATGGCCCAACGTTCGCCGGATTCGAGAACCAGCATCCGCGAACCTGTGCGATTTGCGGGCGCAGTGAGCGGGTGGGAAGAAACGACCGGCGCCAGCGACAAACGACGCATTATCGCGTTCAACGTATCGTGATCAACAAGCCGAAGCATTACGCCTGCCCGTTCATGCCCATCGTTTTTGCGCGCGTTACGAGCGCATCCAGCAGATCCAGGAAGGATGCCGCGCCTTCCACGATCCTGAAGCGGATTGAGAGTACCCATATCGGGCATCCGCAATCGATATGCGAAGGGAGACGAACCGCATCCTTTTCCGTCGTGATGATGGCTTCGCAGCGGAGCTGGCGTGCCGCGTCGGCGATTCGCGACAACGCACGGTGTCTGTATTTCGCATGGTTGGGAAACCTGAGGTGATCAAGCACTTCTGCTCCGAGCGTTCGTACAGACTCGGCAAATGACCAGGGATTTCCGATACTTGACACGGCCAACACGCGTGCGTTTCTAAGAATTGTCAGATCAAGCGAATCGCCCGTGGGGTGCACCAGCAGCCCGTCGGGGGCGTGGACACCCAGGACGACAGGAGCCGATGGGTTCAGGCTTCGCAGACGCTCCCGCAATTCAGACAACCTGTCTGTCTGGTCTGAACGCGACACGACGATTACATCCGCGCGCGCCAGATTTGGGGGCGGTTCCCGCAGGGTGCCCCCGGGAAGCGTTTTCTCGTTACC
>JAKPPK010000572.1 GCA_029547385.1 Candidatus Latescibacterota bacterium | reverse complement strand
CGCCGAGGAGGGCGCGCAGTTCGTGTTGTTTCCCGAGATGTCGCTCAGCGGCTATCACGGGAACTACGACTTCGAGAAGGTGAAGGGCGCAGTGGAGACGATCCGCACCGCGTTGCGCAAACTGCGTGTGGGGGCAATCATTTCGACGGGGTGGAGAGAAGGAGGAGAGGCCTTCATCCAGCAGCGGGCGTACGATGAGTGCGGAGATCTGCTGGGAACTCACGAGAAGATGATCCCCACGGGTATTGACGGTGAATCAGGGGACCGCGCCTTCTGCGTTCCGGGTAAAGAACTCCGCACGTTTCAATGGAACGGGATTACCTGCGGAATGCTCATCTGTAACGACATGTGGGCTACACCGGGTTGTGGGCCCCACAAGGACCTCCGGCTCATGTACCAGTTGGGCCAGAAGGGGACGAGAATAGTGTTCCACAGCATCAATTCGGGTGCCGGCGCCCGGCATACGCCTTACCATGAGTCCAATATCTCCCTGCGCGCAGAGGAAAGCCACATGTATGTGTGCACGGCAAACGCCGCTCGCCCGGATCGCGGCATCAACTGCTCCAGCGGCGTGGTGGCGCCCGACGGGCAATGGGTCACCAGGGTGCACCGCGTAGGAGAGGGGCGTTACCACGCGGTGCTTATCCTGTGACAGAATCCAGAAGGGTTGTGCGAATGAACCCGAACATATTCCGTGAGTACGATATCCGCGGGCTTCACGAAACCGATCTGACCAGTGACCTTACAATGCAGATCGGCCGAGCGCTTGGGACGGAGCTGATCAGGCGTGGCGAATCGTCGCTCTGTGTCGGGCGTGACGTGCGCCCCTCCGGCGTGAGGTTGCGCGAAGCGCTCGTGGAAGGATTGCTGAGCACGGGAATATGTGTGCGCGATCTCGGTGTCGTGCCGACCCCTGCCCTCTATTTCGGCATTCTCCATCTGAAGACAGGCGGCGGCGTCCAGATCACGGGAAGTCACAACCCGCCGGAGTTCAACGGGTTCAAAATGTGCCACGGTCTTTCGGCGATCTATGGGGAGCAGATTCAGGGTCT
>JAKPPK010000547.1 GCA_029547385.1 Candidatus Latescibacterota bacterium | reverse complement strand
CTGCTGGCGCCGCACACCATCACAACTTGCCCTTTGAGGCCCAAGTCCATATTCTTACACCAACGAGAAGGAGTCTTGTGTGTTTCCGCACGCTTTGCACACGGGTCTTGTAATTCATTCGCACGTCTGAAATGTAACCCTTCGGCGCACCCGGGAACAGAATTGCGCTGGAGAACACAGGAGTGCCCCATGCAGTTTGCGGATCGTGTTTTTCTCCCACTGTATGAAATAGTCCACGACGTCTCTATCGGCATGGTCGAAGCAATGCCCGAAGAGCAGATTGACTTCCGTCCGTCACCCGCTGTGCGCTCGTTCCGCGAACAGATAGTGCATATCGCATCCGTGGAACGGGGGATGGCACTGGGTGCCGCAGGCCAGGGTTGGGCATTTGAATCGGAAGGATTCTCACCCGACGACTACCCCGGCCGAACTGCGCTCTGGAACCTTCTTCTCCAGACTCGAGATGAAGTGATTTCGCTGGCGAGATCGATAAGTTTTCACCGCCTCCATGCTCCCGTTCTTACGCCGTGGGGATTCGAAGCCACTCCCGCGCAGATCCTCATTTTCATGCGCGATCACACCAACAACCACAACGGCAAGCTCTCAGTGTACGTTCGCATGGCAGGATTTGAACCGCCATTTTTCGTCGCACTTGGCTCGGATACGTTCAAGCAACTGGTCCTTTGACATCGAACACCGCGCCCTTTCTGCATCCGGCCGGATGGCTGCGCCGCGGCTCGTCCTTTTCTCAAACCCATCCTTTCACGATTAATTCCCCGTCTGCTTCTGCGATTCTGCGCTCCCCGGCGAAGAGCCGGAAGACTCGGTCACCCATCTGCCGGTGGGGGGCTCCTCGCGTCCATTTCCTGGCGTTTTTCGCGACCATGTTGATCATGTGTGCGGGCGAATTCGTCGTTGGAGGCGAGTTGAAACCCGGCTGGGAACGGCTTGTGTGGAACGTTCCGGCGGCCGAAACGCTCGCGGTCGTACTTCCCGAAGTGGTGCTCGTTCGCGATTCGGTGGAAGTGGAGACGTCGGATGTCACGTTGATCTCCGGTGAAGACTTTGTGGTGGATTACGATCATCGGCGCGTCGTTTTCTTGAGACCGTTGCCGCGCGGCGCCGACGTCGTTATCCGCTATCGGAGAATTCCCGCGGACTGGCCGGTGCGACAGCAATGGATGCGACCGGCGCAGCCAGACTCGGCGGACCGAGATTCGATCGGCGCACCCCGCGCGTCCGTGCTTGCGCGCCGCCAACCGTTGCCCGAGAGCAACCTGCGAATCGGCGGAAACAAGACCTTCGCGGTGCAGGTTGGTTCGGGACGCGACCTCACTCTGGAACAGTCGCTTCGCGTCAGCATCAACGGTACTGTCGCCGAAAATGTCACTGTTACGGCGGAATTGAGCGACCAGAACCTGCCAATCCAACCAGAGGGAACAACACAGGAACTGCAGGAGATTGACAAGGTTCTGGTGGAAATAAAAAGCCCGCACTATCGTGCGCTCCTCGGGTCATTCGACGCCAGGAATGACATCGGGGAATTCGGCCGTTTTTCCCGCCGGCTGGATGGGGCAATGGGTGAGGCGTCTTTCGACCGATGGGGCGCCTCCGCCGGGGTCGCCTCCACGCGCGGCGAGTATCGCAGTCTCCATCTTCCCATAATTGACGGCAATCAGGGACCTTACCGACTGACCGACAAAAACGGCAACACTGGTATTGTGGTTCTTGCAGGAACCGAACGAGTGTGGGTCGATGGCAGGCTGCTTGTCCGGGGCGAACCGAACGATTACACGATAGATTACTCGGCCGGTGAGCTCACGTTTACGCGCAAATGGCTTTTGCGGGATGACATGGAGGTGGTTGTAGACTACGAGTATTCGAACGAATCCTACGCACGAACGACAACGCTTCTGTCTGCATACGCGCAGGACGGACAACGCCGTGGAGCGTGGCAGACGCGCGTGTTTTTCGTTCAGGAAGGCGACGATACCGGCGAGTCTTTCGGCGTGGAACTGGATGACACGGCCAGAGCACTACTGGCTGCCGCCGGAGACGATCCCGCGAAGGCATCACGGCCCGGCTGGTGGTACCAGCCCGGCGGCCCGTATCGCCTTGTTGACCCGAGCACCGAGTACTTCGTGAAAACCACTTCCGATAGCGGCGAGTATGACGTGACGTTCACGCGCGTCGGCCCCGGGAAGGGCTCTTACATCCGGAGGCATGGATACTTCGAACAGGATATGGTTTACGTGGGCCAGGGGAATGGCGACTGGGTCCCGCGGATCACCTACCCTCTCCCGCAGCGCACACGGCTTACATCTCTGTGGACAACCTACCGGCCGAAGAGCAACTTCCAGATGGAATGCGAAGCCGCGATCAGCGATATCGACAACAACGTCCTTTCCCGTGTCGATGACGAAGACAACACGCGCTTTGCGGGAACGATCTCGATCGAAACGGGCCTGGCGCCCCGTGACGGCCAATTTGGTTCGATCAACGTTCGCGCCAAAGGCAGGAAAATCGACGAGGGGTTCGGCGGCCTGTATCGGACTATCGACCCCTATGACAACCGGCGCTGGGGCCTCGGCGTGGACGAGAGCAGGGAACAGGAAACTACCGGAGAAATGACGCTTACGTACCGCCCGGGACAGAATCACACGGTGGACTGGGACGTTGGTTGGCTGGAACGAAACCGCCTTGCGGAACGCGACGGGCACACTGCGTGGCGAACCGGTTTGTCGTGGCGCACCACGGGCGATCGCATGCCTTCCGTGCGGGTTTCAGGTGAGAAGATCGGCATGAGCATCAGCCCGGTGCATGGTTCCGTGACATCCGGTGATGTTTTCCGGGGCCACGCGGAAGTCCGAGCCCCCGTTTTCCGGGTAACTTCATCGGCGAAATGGGAAGGTGAACAGGATACGCGGGACAGCCCTCGCGAGCGTCTCTACGGAACGAGGTTCCAGGACTGGTCGGCCGGACTTGCGATCTCCGAGACAGAACATTTCGCGATTTCCATGGAAGTCCAGTCGCGGTACAACAGCGCGTACGACAGTCTGTTCGCGAGCTGGGTCCGCCAGCAGAGATCTTACACGCAGACGTGGCGCGGCGCCGTGCGCTCGTGGAAAGGTCTTTCCAGTACGGCGGAATATGGGTGGCGAAAACGTCAGAATCTCGCCGGCGGGGGCAGCACCGTTTCGGACAATGCTGACGTGGATATCCGCCATGATGCTCTCGGCGGCGGCGTACGAAATGCGTTTCGCTACCGTATCGCTTCCACTCGAACGGCAAAGCGTGAGCGTCTGTTTCTCTATGTTGGTGCCGGCCGCGGCGACTACGCACCCATTGACCCGAACGACACCCGGGCGATCCTCGCTGAAACAGAAGTCGTCATCGCGCCTGCCGGCGATCCAACCGCTTCTTACGTTCTCCGGTACCGGGACACCGACGACTTCAGTCCTACGGTCACACTGGACGCGGCGTGGCAGTTGAACACGGATTTCAACCGTTTCTGGAAAGGAGCGGCGAATCCGCGGACAAACGAGATTCGTCCGTTGTGGCAACGAGCGATCAGGTTGGTGGGTACAGAGACGAACGTTCTGATCAGTGAGACCGACACTTCGCGTACGAGTGATCTTTACCTTTTGAAGCTATGGACGTTTCGCAAACTAGGGAAGTCTCCGACCCTGCGGGGTTCGGTGCGAGTTACCCAGGACTTGCTTCTCCGGGACCCCTCGTGGGCGGGAGATTTGCGGTTCCGAATCATGACGTATGAAGATTATGACGCTGCATTGTATTCCCGCGCCGGCGTGCCGGCAGTGACGAACCAGAAAGACTACTCGGTTCGTGGAAGACTCAGGGTGCGCCCCGGGACGGATTGGACCGCAGAGCTCAAGTGGCAGAGCGACCTGAGGAACGGGAGCAACCAGGATTACTCCGTGCGGAGGAACTGGCTCGATCAATCTATCACGTACCGGAATTCGTCGTTCGATGAATTCTCGTTGCGGAACGAAGCGGGTGAAGGCAAGGATCGTGTTCCCGCCGCGGCGTACGTGGCTGTTCAGGGCAAGCCGCTGGAAGCGTACGTCATCAGCCTTGAACCGGCGTGGCGCAAATCGTGGGGAAATCGTGGCGTGATGCGTACCTCCGCACAATGGTCGGGAGTTTTTGTGCGGAATGGCACGCACGGCGGAATGCTGCCGGTCCACCTGCTCAACGGCAGGAACGGGGGCCACAATTTCCGTGCATCAATGCTGGCCAGCTATCGCCTTTCATCTCTAGCCACACTGTCTGTCTCCTATTCCGCCCGTCGAAATGCAGGAACACGATTGACGCACACTGCAAGGGCGGAATTCAATGCGGTGTTCTGAGAAGCGAAACCATTTCGGGAAATGGACGGAGCCGGGCGAAGTGTCTTATCTTATTACTTTCCCGCCCGGGCACTGCGTCGCGGCATTCCCGAAGCGCGTTTTCCAGAGTTGAATTTCTGCGTTTTTCACGGACACGTTCCATGGCACACGAGACCCCTGGTTCCGCGGGGTTAGGTAACGACACCTCTTCTCACGTGAAGCCGCTTACCCTCCGGACCGCAACCCGTCGCGTTTCGGTCGGCGGAGTACAAATTGGCGGTGGTGCCCCGGTGACGGTTCAGTCCATGTGCACCACGAACACGCGAGACATAGACGCTACCGTCCGACAGATTCACGCCCTTGCGGACGCCGGTTGCGAAATTGTCAGGGTTGCGGTGCCGCATGAAGCCGACGCGCGTGCGCTCGGGGAAATTCGTCGACAGATTCCGATACCTCTCGTCGCCGACATTCATTTTGGACACCGTCTCGCGCTGGTGGCGGTGGAGCAGGGAGTGGACAAGCTTCGTATCAACCCGGGCAACATCGGTACGCGGCAATCTGTCGAACGCGTGGCGAGCGCATGCTCAGAGCGCGGGATCCCGATCAGGATTGGAGTTAACGCGGGTTCGCTGGAAAAGGACATCCTGGAGAAATTCGGGTACCCGACGGCCGCTGGACTGGTAGAAAGCGCGCTGCGGCACGTCCGAATACTTGAGGATCTGTCATTTTACGACATCGTGGTATCGCTCAAGGCGTCGGACGTTCCGATGGCGATTGCGGCGTATACCGACTTTTCCAGAGAGCGCCCATATCCTCTGCACGTGGGCATCACAGAAGCGGGAACCGCGAAAACGGGTACCATCGCTTCGGCAGTCGGCATCGGAGCTATCCTGTCGGCCGGCATCGGGGATACGATACGCGTGTCTCTCACCGATGACCCGGTCAAGGAAGTTGCCGTCGGGTTCGATATCCTGAAATCGCTGCGCCTGAGAGTGAAAGGCCCGACGCTGATTTCGTGCCCCACATGCGGGCGCGTGGAAATCGACCTGATCAGAATAGCTCAGGAAGTGGAGCGCCGTCTGGAGAAGTACTCGGAATCATTCCGGGTCGCGGTTATGGGGTGTGTGGTCAACGGGCCGGGTGAGTCTCAGGGGGCAGACTTTGGAATTGCCGGTGGCAAAGGCGTCGGGCTGGTGTACCGCGACGGGGCGGTCGTAAGGCGAGTGAAGGAAGAGGAACTGGTGGCTGCGCTGTTTGAGGAAATCGAAAAGGCACGCGCGGAGGGAAGGGTTTCTTAGTGGCGATCATCAACCCGTTTCGGGGTATTCGTTACAACAGTGAAAAAGTTGGCGCACTGCAGACCGTCGTTGCCCCACCGTACGACGTCATCAGTCCCGAAGGACGTGCGCAACTCCTCTCAAAAAACCTGTTCAACGTGGTGCGGATTGACCTGCCGATCGGGGATGGGGACGCAAAGTACCGCTATGCGGGAAGCCTCTGGCGCAGGTGGAGGGAGTCGGGAGTTCTGGTGCGCGACCCGGCCCCGGCGCTGTATTTCCTCGAGGAACGGTACGTGACGCCCTCAGGGAGACCTTCAGCGAGGCGCGGTTTCATCGGGGAACTTGTGCTGGAAAAAATCGGCAAGGGGTCAGTGCTGCCACACGAACGAACGTTCGCCGGCCCGAAGGCGGACCGACTCCGCCTTATGGAGGAGACACTTGCCAATCTGAGTCCCGTGTTCCTGCTCTACCGGGACCCGATGGACGAACTCGGCGAAACGTACTCTCGAACGGCGAGTTATCCACCTGACGTAGAGGTTGAAACCCCCGACGGCACAAGCAGGATGTGGCGGGTAACCGACGGTGACGACATCCGGCGCGTTGCGGAAGTAGTACGCCGGTATCCGCTTATTATCGCTGACGGGCACCATCGGTACGAGACCGCGATAAGGTTCCGCGACCAACAGCGCAGCATGGGTATCCGAGGGGCGGCGGAGTCTCTGATGGTGTATCTTTGCTCCAGCGATGACCCGGACCTTACTATTCTGCCTCCGCACCGGGTTGTGACGTTTCCGCCATCGTTTGACATGGATGGATTTGTCAGCCGTCTCGAAACGTATTTCACGGTGACGGCGGTTGACGCAACCAGCCCGAATCTCAGAGGATTGCTCGGGAAAAGTGCTGGAGAACCGTATGAGATCGGGATGTGGGTGAAGAACCGCGGGAGTTTTGTTCTCCAGCTGCGGTCGTGGGAACGCGTTGCCGAATGGATAGATCCGCAGCGGTCGCTGGCCTGGCGGAAACTCGACGTGTCTCTCCTGCACGAGGTGGTCCTGAAGCGCATTGCGGGTGTGAGCGAAAACGATATGAACATCAGATATACGGTCGACCCGGAGGACGGGTGCTCTGCCGTGGTATCAGGCTCCGCTGACATCTTCTTCCTGATACGCGCGCCGTCGGCCGCTCAGATTGCTGAGGTTGCCGAAGCCGGTGATGTGATGCCGCACAAATCAACGTATTTCAGCCCGAAACCTCTGACGGGTATGGTTATGAGGTCTCTCAGCGACTGAGAGCGGAAGGATGCCGAATGCTTACAAAGGGGTTGCTCCTCTGTGCCGGGATGGGAAGCAGATTGCGTCCCATCACCTACACCTCAGCGAAGCACGTGTTGCCGGTTGCCAACAAGCCGCTGATCCACTACACGATTGAAATGCTCCACCGCGCTGGAATTACGGAGATCGGCATAGTGGTGGGGGTGAACCGCCATGAAATCGAAGGTGCGGTGGGCGACGGTTCGCGCTGGGGCGTCAAGGTGGACTACATCGTCCAGGATAATCCTCTTGGCACAGCACATGCTGTATCGTTAGCACGAGACTGGGCAGCCGGCGCACCGTTTTTGATGGTTCTCGGCGATATCCTCGTGGAGAACGGCATCAATTCCGTGGTGGAGGCGTTCGCAAAGAACCAGCCAGCGTCGGTCGTCGTTCTGCACAAGACGGAGAACCCGCGCCAATTTGGCATAGCGGAAATCGAAAATGGGAGAATTGTAGGTCTCGAAGAAAAACCGGAATCACCAAAAAGCAACCTTGCGGTCGCCGGGATTTACGTGTTCCAGCCGTGCATTTTCGATGTCATCGGAAACGTGAAGCCGTCCCTCCGAGGTGAACTGGAGCTTCCCGATGCACTACGGGAACTGATCGCCCGGAACCTTGTGGTTCAGCCGCTGATGTTGGAAGGGTGGTGGAAGGACACCGGCAGACCGGAAGACATGATCGACCTGAACCGGTTACTTCTGGAAAAAATCTTGGAGGCTTCGTGCCACGGGAACGTCGACGGTGAGTCCTCCGTTGTCGGGCGGGTCGTAATCGAGTCTTCCGCGATCGTCGAAAGAAGCATCATACGGGGGCCTGTCATTGTCGGCCCCGGTTCGACGATCCGCGACGCATATATAGGACCGTATACCTCCATCGGGCCGGGTGTAACGATAGAAGGGAGTGAGGTGGAATACAGCATAATAATGGAAAAAAGCGTCATTTCCGGTATCAAATCCCGTATCGGGTCGAGTCTCATTGGTAAGAACGTTCGCATCACCCACGAACGACTCATGCCGTCAGAGAATAGATTCGTTCTCGGGGATAGCTCACTTGTGAACTTTGCGTAGCCGGCAGACCCGGAACTCATTCCGGGAGTATTCAACTCAACTCGGGAGCAAGAAAATGCCTGCAGTAGTCAACAAAGAGGAATGCACTGGTTGTGGCAGTTGCGTAGAAGTGTGCCCGTCCGAAGCCATCACGATGGACGACGACGTCGCAGTGGTAAACCCCGAAGAGTGCACGGAGTGCGGAGCTTGTGTGGACGAATGCCCAAGCGAGGCGATTACGTTGGAGTAGCGTTTCCCGCACCGGGTGGCACGGCAGCGGCATGCCCGTTCGACCTGCCATCCGGTGCGTTCTTCACGTCAGAGTAATGCCAAGGCTCGCGGCCCGTGAGTAAAGCGCTCTCCTGCTGATTCCGAGCAACCGCGCAGCCTCTGCCTTGTTTCCTTTCGCGCGGGCCAATGCCTCTTCCAGGGCTTTCCTTTCCCTTCTTTCCAGGTTCAGGTCTGCCGCGCCGCCATCGTTCCCCGGCTGGCGAGAGATGGGATTCAGCGACAAGTGTTCCGGCAGAATCGTATCGCCGTCGCAAAGTATGACCGCCCGTTCCAGAACATTGCGGAGCTCACGCACGTTTCCCGGCCACTCGTACTCCTCAAGCCGCCTCAGGGCGGCGTCACTCAGTTTCAACCCGGTCGGCGCCACAAAATGTGCTGCTAACGCGCGGATATCCGCAACCCGTTCCTTCAACGGCGGCAGCGTTATCGGGAACACGTTCAGGCGATAGTACAGGTCCTCTCGGAACTGCTTGTTCGCGATGGCCGTAGGAAGATCTTTGTTCGTGGCGGCGATGATCCGCACATCCACGCTGACGTTCGTGGTCCCTCCTACGCGC
>JAKPPK010000542.1 GCA_029547385.1 Candidatus Latescibacterota bacterium | reverse complement strand
TGGAATGATACTCATACACACTCCCGAGCCCGGCGATCGAAACCGGAGAATCGGCGAATTGCTTCCGAACCGTTTCGCGCTCACTTCTGGAAAGCGTCCGCTCCACACCGTGCGCATGCGTTGTGCGAAGCTCCACCCCCTCAAAGCCCGTTTCTGAGCAGTTCTTGATAATCGTAGGGATATCCCACGATCTGGCGAGATTATACGTGACGGTACCGATCTTCATCATCAACTCCCCTTGGCTCGACAAAGTCGTGTTCCACGAAGTGCGGTGTTGCCTCTTGGGAATGTGTTGACTAAGTTCGGGCGTGTCAACGGTGCTCAGATTTCAGAACGCGTGCAACCCGGAAAGGAAACGTTTGCCCCGATGAAGATCACTGGCTTCGAGTTCAAGACCGTCTGTGTGCCGTTCACCTGGGCAATCCAGGAGTACTGGGGATGGACCTACCCGACAACCCTTATCTGGATTCATACGGACGAAGGCGTAACCGGCGTGGGCGAAAGTAACTCGCTTCGCAGCAACATCACGGATCGCAAAGAAGAGCTGGAGAACACATACGTCGGAAGGGATGTGTTCACTCTGGATATCGCGCAGCAGCCTTTTGACATTCAGTGCGCGTTGTACGATATTGCCGGGCAGGCGCTCGGCGTTCCTGTCCACGCACTCATCGGCTCGAAGGTCCGGGAGTCTGTGGAACTCGCCTTCTGGTCCCCGCCAATGCCGCCCTTCGAAATGGCCAAAGAGGCACAGAGGGCAAAAGGACTCGGCTTCCGGGTCCACAAGATCAAAGCCCATCGTCCGGCCGACACGTATGAGCTGGTGAAACTGATAACGGAAGCGTGTGGGCCAGATTACCTCCTAAGGCTCGATCCAAACACGCATTTCCACGATCTGCCCACTGCGATCCGGATCGCGCGGTCTCTTGAGGGGTATAATATTGAGGTATACGAAGACCCATTTCGGTTCGAGGATATGTCCGACTACCGCCAGTTCCGGGCGAAAATCGACGTCCCGGTTGCACGCCATCTGGGCTCTCCGCGGGATGTGTTTCTCTGGCTCAAAAATGAAGCCATGGATACGTTCAATTGCGGTGGAAACGTCGAAGCCATGAGAACATTTGACGCGATCGCCCGGGGCGCGGGCGTACCCATGTGGGGACAAATGTTCGCGTTTGGCTCCTGCATCGCCAGCATGTTTGCGGTTCACATCGCGGCGACGCTGCCGGCATGCACGATGGCGCTGGACGAACTGCCACACATACGCGTGGATGACCTCTCCGGCGGAAGTTTCGTGATCGAGAAAGGTGCCGTGAAGGTCCCTGATACGCCCGGATTGGGGGTTCAACTTGACATGCAGGCGGTTGAGAAATACCGAATCCGTTGAGGAAAACGAAAGGGCGACGCGTTGAGGGTAGTGGTTGTGGGCGGGTCAGGCAGGGTCGGAACCGGGGTTCTGCCCTACCTCGCCAGCTGGCATGAGGTGGTCAATTTCGATATCAGACGCCCGTCGGTTCCGGCAGGGCGGTATGTCAAGGGATCACTGTTCGACACGGAACTGCTCGGCCGCGTGCTGACGCAGGCGGACGGGGTGATATTCATGGCGCTGGGCGTATGGCCACCTGAGGTCGACGCCAGTTACGAAATCAACGTTCGGGGTGTGCATTACGTGTTGGAGGCCGCCAGGCAGGCAGGGCTGATGCACGTGGTGCATTCCAGTACTGCCTCCGTCCACGACGAATCCAAGGGGAGTTTCCCGGACGAGGAGATGCCTCTGGAACCCCTGCACGTGTACGGACTCACGAAGGGTCTCGGGGAAACAGTGTGTAGATGGTTTTGTCGCATGTACGGCATGTCCGTGCTGGCCTTGAGGCTTTTTGCACCCCAGCCCTACGAAAACTGGCTGGCACAGTGCCGAACGAGAATGCCGAACGGATGGACGACGTTTCTTGATACTGCGCGTGCGTACGATGCGGCGTTGCGCGCGACGTCACACAGCGGGTTCGACGCCGTGTTCATTTCCGGAGACTGGACCGGCACGTACGTGAACTGCGCGAAAGCGAAGCGCGTGCTCGGTTGGGAGCCGCTCGACAGGTACGAAGGGGAGAAGCAAAATAGCTAGTCTGCCCGCGTTATTTCAGCCCGAAAACGCGCATGGCGTTGAGCCTGGTGATCTTCTCGAATGCGATCTCGGAAATACGTTCCTGTTCACGGGCTTCTTTCAAAAACGGAATCACGTCGATCGGCTGGACGAACCGGCACACATCCGTTCCAAAGAACAAGCGATCCTGAAACCTCTCGAGGAAGGCGTAGCCGAACGGAGGATCGCGGGTAAGTGCGTTGTACGCGCTTCCCGCGGAAAGGTCGGCGAAGAGGTTGGGGTACGTTTCCATCAGGCGCGGAACCGCTCCGCCCGGTGTGATAGGTTCATTCGGATAACTGCTGAACTCGGCTTCTGTTACATCACCTGAGATCTCTGCCCAGAAGTGCTGCGCGTGCCCGACGAAAACCGTTTCCGGGAACATCCTCAACATGCGCTCAAAACGAGGGAAGCCCTTTTCATCCACGTTACGGAACCCGTCAATGTGGTAGATTACCGGCATGCGCAATTCGCCACAAATTCTATACACGCGCTGCAGAGCCGGGTCGTCTATCGCAAGCCCGCTCATGGCCTCGCCGTACGCCTTGCATCCTCTATCCCGGTAATCCGTGAGGCGCGCGCGGAGAATGCCGTTGTTGTCACCGGTTCCGATGCGCGGGTCTACGTTGCAGCCGGGGACAAACCGGTCTGGATACTTCCGGGCGAC
>JAKPPK010000510.1 GCA_029547385.1 Candidatus Latescibacterota bacterium | reverse complement strand
CTATCAGATTACCCAGTACGATATCCCCCTTTGTCACGATGGCCATGTCATGCTTGACGGCAAGAAGGTCCGGCTCGAGCGCATCCATCTCGAGGAAGACGTGGGCAAGAGCATTCACCGCGAGGACGGCTACAGCTACATCGACTTCAACCGTTCCGGCGTGCCCCTCATCGAAATTGTCTCGAAACCTGACCTGTCCTCTCCGGAGGAAGCCGCCCGCTTCATGCAGACGGTCCGCGAAATACTCCGGTACATCGGCGTAACGGACGGCAACCTGGAAGAAGGCGCCATGCGCTGCGACGCGAACATCAATCTGAAAATATTGACGAACGGTACGGAATACCGGACACCCATCTCGGAAATAAAGAACATGAACTCGTTCCGCTCCATCCGCGACGCCTGCACGTACGAGGCAGGCCGTCAGCTTGAAGAATTCCGCTCGAACCGGCAGACGTATTCCGCCGGGTTCAAGAACACCATGGGATGGGACGACGCAGAAGGCCGTACGGTCATTCAGCGTACCAAGAACTCCTTTACCGACTACCGCTTCGTGGTCGAGCCCGACATACCACCCGTCATCCTCGATGATGCCTTTCTCGCGCAGGCCCGGAGCCGGGTAGGGGAACTCCCCGCCGAAAAGCGGGACCGCTTCCGCCGCGAATATGGCCTTTCGGATTCTGATGCGCAAACCCTCACGAGCGAGCGCGAACTCGCCGAATGGTTCGAGGACGCGGCGAAAGAGTCCGGGGATCCCGGGAAGGTTGCGAACTGGATACTCGGCGAACTCCTCGCGGTACGCAACGACCGGAATATCGATCTTGCGGACCTTCCGATAACGCCGGCGCATATCGCCGCTCTGGTAAACGCCCTGGGTAGCAACATCATCACGAGCCGGCAGGCAAAAGACGTGTTTGCCGAAATGCTGAAAACCGGCGAACTTCCCTCGGCGATCATCAGGAAACACGGCATGGAGCAGATGAGCGATACCGGGGCCATCGGGAAAATTGTGGCCGAGGTGTTCGCAGAAAACCCCGCGGCGCTCGAGGATTATGCAAAAGGAAAGACGAATGTTGTCGACTGGCTTACCGGCCAGGTAATGAAAAAGTCCCGTGGACAGGCAAACCCGGGTATTGCTTCGGAGCTTGTGCAAAAACGGCTTGCGGATTTTTCGTAAACTGGTACAATGAGCATTACCATGATACCAGTTGATCCGGTCAATATTCAGGAAGCCATTCTTTCACGCTACGGCACCGTGCGCCGGGCGGACGGCTATCATCTGTACACCGCGAAGGGAAAGCGACTTCTTGATCTGTACCGCGAGGGCGGCGCCGCCATCCTCGGATGGAAGAGCGGCAAGGCCAAGCTTGTTTTCAAGAATTTGCTCGACCGCGGTCTTACCGGATCCTTCCCGACTGAAAAAGATGGCGAACTCGTTCGCGCGGTACAGGAGCTGTTGCCCCAGTATCCTGAAGTACGCTGGTAC
>JAKPPK010000134.1 GCA_029547385.1 Candidatus Latescibacterota bacterium | reverse complement strand
TCAATAGAGAAGGAAGTGTATTACCACGTTGGCGGAATGCAGAGCTTCGGGAATACCTTCCAGTCGCGCATCCACCGCTGGCTGGAGCAGTTGACGGCCGGCGTGAAGCCTGACGAGGTGGATGGGTCGGGTGCCGACGGGCTGGCAGTGCAGGAGATCATCGAAGCCGCCATAAAATCGTGGCAGACTCATTCGGTGGTTGATCTGACCTGACAGGAATGATGAGGTGTTTTGGTGCACGAATGCGCGCCACGCCCTTGAGAAAACACACGCGGGGAGCAGCGTCGAAGCTGCTCCCCGCTTTCCGTTTGCGAACGTTTTGGTGCTTATTCCGCGACAGTGGCCTCAACCATTGATGCCTCATCAAGTTCGGCGATGAGGTCTTCAACCGTATCGGAGGACTTTCCCACCCCGTTTTCCGCAGCGTAATCGTTCAGGAGTCCGCGCAACATCGCCCGGGCGCGGAACAGCCGGGATCGTACCGTGCCGATAGGGCATCCGACGAAATCAGCTACTTCCTGATAGGATAACCCCTCAACATCGGACAGCACGACAACGTCGCGGAAGTGCCGTGGAAGTTGGTCGAGCGCATCAAGAACTTCGTCACTGAGCGCATCACCCAGCGCCACATCGTCGTCAGGAGCCGGGAAGGAAGAAATGTCATCCCGGAAGCTCGGGTCCATCTCCTGCCACTCGTCAAACTCCACCTGTGGCGGGCGTCTCTGTATCCTTCGATACCTGTTTATGTACGCGTTTCGGAGTATTGCCGTCAGCCACGCTTTGCAATCAGAGCCCTGCCGAAACGCGGGAAAGAACCGCCAGGCTTTGTAAAACGTTTCTTGTACGAGATCCGCTGCCTCAACCGGATTTCGCGTCATGGCAAGGGCCATGCGGGAAAGGGAAGTCTGGAGAGGCAAGGCGATCTCTTCAAATTCGCGGCGCCTGGTTTCTCGGTCGGAAGTTTCCATTGTGTTCCTCGCTTCCTGGCAGATGCTCCGTTGCCCGTAGGTGTTGAACGGTTTGCACGATTAAAGTATACAGTGTCTGCACACCCGTGTCAACTACTTTTTTAAGATTTTTGTTGTTAAAATTATAATTGACGCACAAGTATATACTTATGGCGTACCACACCGCCCGCATACGGCGGAAAAGGCCCTGAAAACGGCGGCGAATCCGCAGAGATTCGCAGGGTGTTACCTCGTCTAAAAACGCTCAAAACGCTCATGGAGGCGGTCCGTGGAACTCGAACGAAGCTTTTCCACTCACGAGGTAGCGGAACTGTTCGGCATCAACGTGTCGACGGTGAAAAGGTGGGCCGACAGCGGTGATCTGCCGTGTATGAGAACCAACGGCGGGCACCGGCGCTTCCGGTTGCGCGATGTGGTGGAGTTCGCCCGCTCCCACGAACTTGAGCCTGCAACACTGCGCCCGATAGTGGAGGGGCTCGGCGATGAAGCGGCCGGCGTGGGCGCCGAGGCTCCGATTCTCAACGGAAACTGGGTTGCGCTCAGGGAGATTGTCCAGCGCTATGCGTTACAGGGCGATGGCACGAGACTTGAGGAGCTCTTCGGGGCGGTTCTGGTAAGCGGTTGGCATCCCGCGGAACTCTGTGATCATGTCATTGCGCCGACCATGGAATATATCGGCAAACAATGGGCACAGAATCGCCTCACGGTTGCCGATGAGCACCTCGCCACTCACGCTATCACCACGGCACTGGGAAGACTGCCGCATATGCAGGAGAAGTCTGGCAGATCCCCACACCGA
>JAKPPK010000123.1 GCA_029547385.1 Candidatus Latescibacterota bacterium | reverse complement strand
CCGTTCTTCCCGTCCCACGTGATGCCACCGGTCTCCGTCGCAGCGAAATCTCGGATCAGGCTGCCGTCCAGACGGTAGATCTGCAGGGTTGCCCCGATGGGGAGGCCGCCGAAGACGAGTGAATGGTGATGCGTCGGCCTGAACGGCTGCGGGAAGACTCGGACGCTGTCCAGACCGCTCGGAGGAGCCATTTGGACGACAAACAGTTCGTCCAGCCGTTCGCCCGAAGCCGCAAGGAGTCCATCCACGTGCACCACGTACGCGATGCCCCAGGACCCCAGGGGCGTCTGGTCGCTTACCTCGACGTCAACGATGGAATCCGCGACGCTGAACGACAGCACCTGGATGCCAGGCTCGACGCGAACCGCCGCGCCGGGTTGACCCGAACTCGCGATCGGCAGATCGAACCTCAGCCTGAGGCGCGTGGAGCTTGAAACCTCCACCGCGCGAAGGCGACCCGTGGAGGGTCGTTCCCCTGACGGGAAGAAGACGGATTCCAGAAGCGGATTTGACCCGTCCGCAAGGTCCACTCTGGCAGCAACCGCGTACGATTCCTGCCAGGGACCGATGGGAGTTTCCGGAAGGACCTTGACGATCAGAACGGTTGTGATCTCGCCGGGAAGGGTTTTCTCCACGGACACGCGCGGGGTGATCCGCACATCTGCCTTGTCCGCTTTCGCGGAATCGATTTGCGCCGAAAACACCAACCAGAGTTCCGTGGCGCTTTTCTGAAGCACCGCGATAATCCGCGGAGGGACCTCGGTTACGCTTTCCCCTCCCACTACCACACCGGTGGAGAAAACCTCTCCGGCAACTCCGTGAACCCCCGCGAAACGAAGCACGTAGACCTGTGTCGGCGAAAGTGACGAACCGAAATGGATGTCGAAGAAGCGTCCGAACTGGTCAACAGCTTCGACTCCGGTTATCGCCACACGAGGCAGGATTGTGATGGAGTCGGCGACGAGCGATGCGCGCACCACCTCGCGATCGAACGCGATCCTGATGGT
>JAKPPK010000474.1 GCA_029547385.1 Candidatus Latescibacterota bacterium | reverse complement strand
AAGGCGAGTTCCACAGACTCCCGGACTTTCCGGCCGATTAACGCGTGGACAGGAACCTCGAGCGCCTGACCGGCGATGTCGTACAACGCGCATTGAATGTCAAAAGGCTGCTGTGCGATATCCAGCGTGAACACATCCTTGCCGACGTACGTGTTCTGCAGTTCTTCTTTGCGATCGGTGATGTTGCTGTGAAGCGAGTTGCTTTCGCCCACACCGGTTACGCCTTCGTCCGTGTGAATCCAGATAAGTGTGGTCGGGTAGGTCCATCCCCAGTACTCCTGGATCGCCCAGGTGAACGGCACACAGACGGTCTTGAACTCGAAGCCAGTGATCTTCATCGGGGCAGATCATTCCTTTCCGGGTTGCGCTCGTTCTGAATCGTGAGCACCGTTGACACGCCCGAACTTAGTCAACACATTCCCAAGAGGCAACACCGCGCTTCGTGGAACAAGACTTGTTCGAGGCAAGAGGAGCAAATGATGAAGATCGGTACCGTCACGTATAATCTCGCCAGATCGTGGGATATCCCTACGATTATCAAGAACTGCTCAGAAACCGGCTTCGAGGGTGTGGAACTGCGCACAACGCATGCGCACGGGGTGGAGCTGACACTTTCCAAGGGTGAGCGCGAAACGGTTCGAAAGCAGTTCGCCGATTCGCCAGTTTCGATTGCCGGGCTCGGGAGTGTGTATGAGTACCATTCCACGGACCCTGAGGAAGTGCGGAGGAATGTGGAGGGGAGCAAGGAGTACATCAAACTTGCGGCCGATGTGGGCTCGCCGGGTATCAAAGTGCGTCCGAACAATGCACCGGATGAAGTTCCGCTCGCGGCGACGCTGGAACAGATCGGGCGGGCGCTTCGAGAAGTGGCCCAGTTCGGTTCCGATTATGGCGTTGAAGTTCGACTGGAAGTGCACGGGAGGATTACCTGCAATCCGCCGAACATCCGCGCCATCCTTGACCACGCGGATCACAGGAACTTGAAGGCGTGCTGGAACTCCAACGACAGCGATATGGGTCCGGATGGGACGATTCGCCAGAACTTCAATCTTCTGAAGCACGACATAGGTCTCGTCCACATGACCGACCTCGCGAACCCCGGGTACCCCTGGCGCGAGCTTTTTTCCGGTCTGCGTTCCATCGGCTACAAGGGGTTCTGCCTCGCGGAAGTTCCCGAAAGTGCTGAGCCGCTCAGGTTCATGAGGTATTACCGGGCCTTGTGGATGGAGCTTTGCAACCCGTAAAAGCGAACGCTGGTTGAACAGGAACGGGCGGCGAGTGGGAGCCAAGACGGGCTTCCACTCGCCGCTTCTGATTTGTCTGTTGCGCTCAAAAAGAGGCTTGTCAGGTCTGCCCTGCGGAGGGCAAAGCAAGCAGGAAGGGCCTTAGCCGGTCTTGCCGCCCGTGACCTCCTGTCTGTGCGCGGCGATGACTTCCTTTGCCGCAGGGAACGGCTCGAGTGCCCGCTCGAAGATTCCGAGTGTGTATGCGATTGAAAGGCCGTAGTTCGTAATAGGAACGCCCGCCCGCTTTGCGAGGGCGATTCTTGTAAGCATCTCCCGCCTGTTGTGAACACACCCGCCGCAATGAATGATCAGCCGGTAAGGTGCGAGATCAGAGGGAAAATCGTGTCCCTGATAATGAACGAATTCAATGGCGGCCCCCACGTATTGGGTAAGCCATCGTGGGATCTTGACCCTGCCGATGTCGTCCTGAATCGGGTGGTGAGTGCACGCCTCGCAGATCAAGACCTTGTCTCCGCGTTGCAGGCCCTCGATGGCAAGCGCACCTCTTACCAGTTCCGGCAAGTCACCCTTCAGACGCGCGAACAGAATCGAAAAGCTGGTGAGCCAGACCGACGGAGGCACGTCCGCGGCGACTTTCTGAAACGCCTGCGAGTCGGTGACAACGATTTTCGGGGGGCGCGTGAGACGCTCCAGAGCATCCCGCAGCTCCCTTTCCTTCACGACAATGCAGTAGGCGTCGGTGTCAAGAATGTCCCGGATTGTTTGAACCTGGGGGAGGATGAGTCGCCCTTTCGGAGCTTCCTTGTCGATCGGTACGACCAGAACCGCCAGTTCGCCGGCCGGCAGAAGATCCCCTATGATCGGCGGGGTGCTGACAAAATCCTCCGGCGCAGTAGTAATGAGTGCCTTCAGCAGCTCAGAAATACCCTGCCCTGTTGTTACGGACGTCGTGACTGTCGGAATCGCACGTCCCTGAGGGTCCTTCAGCGCGACGGGAGTCGCGCGATGTAGATCGGCTTTGTTGAATACGAAAACCACGGGGGTGTTCCGTTTCGCAAACTCCTCGATGAGGCGGTTTTCAAATTCGCCGGGGCTCGGCTGATCAGTGATGACGACGGCGAGGTCGGTGCGGTCGAAGACTTGTGTTGTTTTTGCGATCCTCTTCTCACCCAGAGCGCCTACGTCGTCTATGCCGGCCGTATCGATGAAAAGAACCGGTCCCAGGGGAAGCAGCTCCATTGCTTTTTCCACCGGGTCAGTGGTGGTGCCGGCCTCCGGACTGACGATAGACACGTCCTGCCGTGTCAACGCGTTAAGAATGCTCGATTTCCCTACGTTCCTCCGACCGAACAGGCCGATATGCAGCCGCATGCTTTTTGGCGTGGTTTGCAATTCAAGCGTCTCCTTTGTGTCGATTAGTGCGCGCGGCCGTGGGGTCCGATGAAGGTACCCCGCCGGGCGAACGCGAGAGTCATCTCTCCGGCACCGGCAGGTATGCTGGTTTCCCGTTGCACGCAAGTTTGACCCAGGCCCAGAATTTCGGAATGCGACCATTGGCACCCGAAACCCGGAAACGGATCGTCTCTGTGTGCCGCCCGGGGATTGTCCGCCCTTCGGACCGCGGTGAAACTTCCAGCAGCGCGTAGTGCCCGACCGTTTTTCCCCACGTCTCGACGGGCGAGATAACCCAGGTCTGTATCTCCAGAGGCTCGAACCATGGATTGAGAACCCGAACCAGTATATCGTTGCCTTCTCGGAACACCCTCCATTCGGGTTCCCTCTCTTTCACGATTTCCATTCCGGTGCGCCGAACGCTGCCGCCACCGACAAATCGTCGAGTCGTCCTTCTTCCGACCTCGAGCACGTCTTGATAGACCTGACCGCCGAACTCCATGCGCGCCTTGATGAGCCCCGTGCGATTTTGCTTTTCAAGAGCGAGCGTGGCTGTTGTACAGGCGTGCTCTCTCGGTGCGAGATCGTAGGGGATTTCTGAAGGAACTGCCGTCCATCCTGATGGGAGAACCAGATATGCCTTCCCTTTGATGGCCTCGTCCGTGAGGTTGTTGTTGATTGTTACACGCAACCGCGCAACGGTCGGAGCCGCGCCGCCGGAGTTCTCGACGGGCAATTCACCGTCGAGGTAGATACCCACCGGCATATACCCAAGAGGATGTGCTCCAAGATTGTGCTGCCAATAGCGACACCACACAGGCTGGAAAGGTTCCGCGTCGATCCCGAGCAGCACGGGCGGGCGGTTCGATTCGCACGCAGGGCCGCGTTCGAGGCGGATGGTTTCCACCGCATACGGCCCTATTTCCCAGTTGACGGTTCCGTTGACCGTTGGCATCGGTCTGGGGTCGTCCTCTACCAGATTCACGGCTCTGGCGGACAGGATCGGAACGTCCATTCGGATACGGCCA
>JAKPPK010000473.1 GCA_029547385.1 Candidatus Latescibacterota bacterium | reverse complement strand
CCACAAATGACCGGAACGAGAAGAGGCTGGCCTCGTACGTGCCGCCACGGGTATTCTGGTAGCCGCTGCATGCGCGTGCGACGTCGGCAAAAACGCGCGTGGAGAATTCGCGCATCCCCGGATCACCGTGTCCGAATTTCGGGATTCGATTGACGATGTACTGCCGGAGCGCTTCTTCGCCCTCGAAATCCGCCGCCAGGATGTCGCGAAGGCGGGTGAGAGAAAGCCTTTCCTGGTCGAATACAACCACTTTCACGGCGTACAAGGAGTCGATCAGCGTGCCAATCCCCGCCAGTGAAACGCTTCCAAAGCTGTATCGCGCGCCGCCCGCCATCATATCGCGGGCGCGTTCGATACAATCGCTGATGGTTGCCGAGTGGAGGGGGCATGGGTTGTACCGCGCGCCTTCCGCCTCTGTGCGGTTACGCGCGGCAACATGAGCGCCGATGACCGACCGCAGATTCCGCAGAAATGCGGCGTAGAACTCCTCAAACGTCCGTGCTGTGTGCAACGGCACGACCACAAACCCGTCACGCCTGGCAAGTTCGTCCCAGCGTTCCGGGAAAAAGCCCATGAGAAGCACACCAGGCAGGCTCATGTACATCGTGGCGCGGCTGTTGATTTCCGTGTTCTCCAGCACGTTCTCCTGGCAGCCCCCGCCGACGTAAAGCCGGCAATCCCGCACGGCCTTGCCCATCTTCGCGTTAGCACGAATGATGACGTCATCGTTGAAAATCGAGAGCACGTTACTGCCGGTGCTGGAGAACTCGGCCAACAACCGGAAGAACTCCTCCTGATGCCCGGAGGAGACACGCGCGTTCAGCTTGGGGTCGACAAGAGCGTGCTCGCGGTACACGTCGAGTATCATGCGGGTTATCTCGTTGAACACGGGGACGCCGTTCACGTCACACCCGCCAATGACCACAGTAGTGTTTGTGCCGACGTGGTTCCGTGCTTCGCGCATCCCGAACGCCGCATCGCACCGCGCCAAGAAAAACGCGAGGAGGTCCTTGGCCTCATCCCGCGTCAGGCGGCTCTCGGCGATGTCGTTCTCGTAGAACGGAATAAGGATCCGGTCCAGATGCCCGTACACGCTGATGCCGTTACCTTCCAGCGCCTGAGTTGTCTCCCGCATGAACAGAATCGTCGCCAGTGCTTCGAAAAACGTCTCCGGCGGGAACGCCGGAACACGTTCTGCGGTAGCAGCGATCCGGGCCAGTCGCGCCTTCACTGCAGGATCGGTTTCGACTAAAAGCATCCCGCGCGCTTCGTCCGCAAAACGGGTCGCGAGATGCATCTGCGCCGATAATCCGGCGATCATCGCCTCAAGGAACGCTTGCTCTTCTGTGCTGCACCCGCGTTCAAGGCGGGCCCTCGCCTCCGCGACCAACCCAGTCAGTCCCGCACGAAACACATTGTCGTACCCGAGGCTGTGATGGTTGTCGTCCAGAACCGCCCATCCGTGCGAGAGCCCGCACTCACTGTACGGCCGCCAGAACGCGCTCCCGACGGCGGCGAGTTCCCTCCCGAAAGGTTGCTCCTTCAGCCAGGCACCAATTCCTCCTGCGCCAAGGTCCGTGCGCTGTTTGCCAACACCGATTTCATAGAAGAAGGGGAAATGCCGAAACACCTTCACCGGGCATTCCCGGGCGATGGTCTCGTAAAGGAGGGTCTTCAGGCGGTATGGTGTCCACTCAGGATTGGCAGCGCTCTCCGCGTCTAGCCGCGACCGCATGACCGTGACGTCGTTCGGCAGCGTGGAATAACACGCTTCGAACTCGCGTTCGAACGCAGTTCGTTCTTCTCTGAATCCCATCGAGGAACCAGTTCCCTTTTGTGGAGGTGTGCGCCCGAACAGAAAAGACCGTGTTATAGCCTCCGGAAGGCCATTCCCCGGCGTTCTGTCAACGCTGTTCGCCGATCAGAGCCTTACCACCCCAGCCCCGCCGCCTCCCATGCCTTTTTCACCGATGCCGCGGTTACCCGCGCGGCTTCTTCCGCAGGCATCTGAGCCAGTGCTTTGTTGAACGGCTCGGGAGTGACCGGCCCCGTGTATCCTATCTCGTTCAGCGCCCGGAGAAAATCGGGGAGGTCTATCACGCCCGTCTCCATCGGCATGGCCCGCTGATCGTCTATGTGCTTGTCCAGCGCCACACCCTTCGGCGCGTCGTTAATGTGCACGTACACTACTTGCTCCGGCCGGAGTTTCCTGATCTGTGCAAGATTGCCGCCGCTGGTGAACCAGTGCCATGAATCGAGCAGCACTCCCATGTTGCCCGTTCCCACGGCGTCACACAGCTCGATCATCTGCGGCAGAGTGTGGATGAATTCGTGTTTGAAGTTCGCACGGATCGTCTTCGGGCCGAGGAATTCGATTCCGAATACGCAGCCGTGGTCCTTGAGGATCAACCCTATCTCCCGGAATCGCGACCGCATACGCTCGAAGTGTTCCGCGAAGGTGAACTCGTTCGATCCCGACATCATCCAGCTCATGAACGAGTTGCACCCGAACTGCCGCAGGAACGCAGCCCATTTCGGAAGCTCCTTGAGCCCCTCTCGGAACTTCTCGTCGGAACCGCCGAAGTCCACCGGAAGACCCCATCCTCCGATGCGCAGTCCGTTCTCTTTGAGCAGCGCCTTCAATTTCTCAGCACCGTACCGTTCCGGTTCGTGGATATCGATATCAATGCCCTTGAAACCGTTCGTTCTGGCAAGCGTGGCGGCTTCTTCAATGTTGGCGCGAATGCCTACCGCGCCGGGGCTCAGGTTCGGAAACATGGTTCCTCCGTTC
>JAKPPK010000452.1 GCA_029547385.1 Candidatus Latescibacterota bacterium | reverse complement strand
GTAATCCGACCTCGGCGCGTCTCCCCCCTATATGTATGGACAGCAGATTGATAGATTACCACATATAGGGAAAAACCGCCTCGGGGTTTTCTTAACGAGCTGACGCCTCTACCCATCAAATTAACCTTGACAAAGTACTAGGGCACCAACAACACCGGGCAACGCGCATAGCGCAACACCTCCGTGCTGACATCCCCCAACAGCAGGTCCTTGACATTGGAGGGCCCGCGCGTGCCAAGCACAATGAGCGTCACCTTTTCTTCCAAGGCCGTTTGCAGGATCGTCTGCGCCGGCGCGCCCGCACGCACCAGTCCTTCCGCCGGCACCCCCGCCGCCGAAAGGTAGGTTACCGCGTCGTCCACCACTTCCTGCGCCAGGGATTCCATGGAAGCGACAAGAGCATCGTAGCCCGGCATGGTGCTGTAACGCTCTGGCGGCTCGTAGACGTGCAAGACCAACACCGTCCCTTCCTCTACGCGCGCGAGATGTTCCAGATACGGCAGCGCCCGTTCCGCTGCCGGCGTCGCATCGTGAGCAAAAAGAATCCGTTTGAACATTCAGTTCCTCCTCAGAAAATAGAGATCAGCGAGTCAGCGAATCAGTGAAAAAGCAAAAAGACGAAAAATCACTTATGTGGCAAAGGGTGCGCAAACTGAAGTTTGCGCTCAGGCCATTATTTTTATAGTCCGGTGACGAACCGCAGATTCATGAGAACTCGTTGGAAAATAGAGAGCCGTGAGAAGAGAGTTGTCGAGCTTCTGCTCACTGCTCACGTCTCACATTTTCATGTATGGAGGGCTTCATTTGCGTTGGCCCTCGCCTCGCCGCAGGTCACGTAAGGTCTGGAACAGGCGCTTTTCCTCGTCGCTCAAGTGAGGCGGAAGTTGCACGGTCACTTTGGCGTACAGATCACCGCGCGTTGTCGGCTCATTCAAATGAGGCATCCCCTGTCCCCGCAACCGCAACAGGCGGCCATTCTGCGTCTCCGGCGGGATGCGCAACATCACGGCGTGATTGTCCGGCATCCGCACCGCGACTTCGCCGCCGAGGAGGGCGGTGTAGAGATCCACCGGCACCTCGGTGTACAGGTCATCGCCTTTGCGCTCAAAGCGCGGATCGGGCTGCACGGTGACCACCAGGTGCATGTCGCGTCCTATGCCGGTAGCAGAGGCCGGAAT
>JAKPPK010000406.1 GCA_029547385.1 Candidatus Latescibacterota bacterium | reverse complement strand
TTGATCACCCGGGCCGCTGATCGTGCTGTGGCGCGCGGGATTGTCGTCGTGGCTTCGGCGGGAAATGAACGCGGTGCGAGCGGGGCGCCGGAATGGCAGGGGCGGATTACCCTTCCCGCGGACGGTTTCGGGGTTCTGGCTGTCGGTTCCCTCACCGCGGCCGACCAGATCGCGGCATCGAGTTCAACCGGACCAACGGCCGACGGAAGAATCAAACCGGATCTGGTGGCACCGGGTGACAACGTGCTGGCGCTGGACGTTGCGATGACATCGGGCTATGCGCGCGTTTCGGGCACATCCTTCGCCGCACCGATCGTCGCCGGCGCGGCGGCGTTGCTGCTGGAGAGGAATCCGCTCTGGACGCCCGCTGACGTGCGGCGCGCGCTCCTCTGGTCGGCGGAAGACATTCTTGCGCCGGGGCCGGATGTTTTTTCCGGGTGGGGAGTGATGAATGCCAACCTGGCAGTAGATGAAGTTGTTCACTCGGGTATCGTAGGGAGGGTATATTCGACCGTCGCGTACGTCGGTGGGCAGACGAAAGATGTGCCGGTCGCAGGCGTGCGTGTGGAGCTGCGAAACGGAAATGGCGTGTTGGTGGCTGAAACAACTACGGACGCACGGGGAAGGTTCAGTTTCAGCGGCCACCCTGATGGCGCGTACAGGGTTCGTCTCTCCCATCCAGGGTTCGACGAGACTCAATCGGACGTCACAATCCCACAAACCGTGCAGTTACGCTTCACGCTTCTCCCTGCCTCGTCGGCCGGCGCCCAGGCGTACCGTTTGTTCCCGAATCCCGCGACGCCCGCGAGCGGCGTTACGATTTCCGGCGCGGCCCACCCTGACCTCATCGCGAAATTCTACGATATTTCCGGTACGCTGGTGCGAACGCTCGGGCCCCAACAGATGTACTGGGACCTCACTTCGCAGGGCGGAAGACAAGTAGCGGGAGGCGTGTATTTCTGCAGGATAGAAGTGGCAGGTTCTGAGGTGTGGAACGGGAAAATCGCTGTCGTCCGGTAATGCGGCGGGAATGAGAGGTAAACCTATGGAACGCCTCTGGGCTCCTTGGCGAATGAAATACATCCTTGGCGAAGCGGGCAGGTCGGAAGGATGTGTTTTCTGCGAGGCCGCGCACACCACCGACGACGCGGCGCATCTTGTTGTGGGACGGATGAGTTGCACGATGACTATCATGAACCTTTTCCCGTACACAAACGGGCACATGATGGTGATTCCGTACAGGCACGTCTCCGGCCTTTCCGATCTCACGAGCGAGGAGCGGCTCGAAATCATGGAAGGGGCGGCAACCGCGGTGGACGTGTTGCGGGAGACCTTTCACTGCGACGGCAACAACCTCGGGTTCAACCTTGGCAGGCCTGCGGGGGCAGGCATCGACGCACACCTTCACATGCACGTGGTTCCTCGCTGGAACGGTGACACGAACTACATGGCGGTTCTTGACGACACGAGGGTGATTTCGGAGGCTCTGGAGGAGACCTACAGACGGCTCAGAGCTGCATACCGCGAGCGTGGACTTGCGCCTGCATGACGCCGGGACAGTGAACCGACGATGGGGATGTGGACGGGTTTTCACTTCGGAAGCACACCTCGCGTGTCCTGGTATGTGCGGATCGCCCTCTATGCGACGATTCTTCTGGGAACCGCATTCGGGTTGAACCGTCTGCGTGGCCGGATTCCTCAAGCGTTTGGCCTCACGCCTATTCGGGTGGAAGTGCTCTCGCTGGAACGATTTCGGGACCGAGACCTCCGCGGAGGCAAGGAGAACACGTTCGGAGTCGTCGCGAGAATCACCGGAAGAAAGAGCCCTTCCGCCAGCGTATCCCTCCGACAATTCGTGCTCAAGACCGAGAGCGGGCAGCTGGTCCGCCCGTATGCCAGTTCCCTGCAGTTTGACCATCTGGGTAACCTGGCGATTGCGCATGCGGACACGCTCACCGGCGTTTTCTTGTTTTCCGTTCCCTCCACTGAGAAACCGTCTGAGTTCTGGTGGAACCCGTGAACGCACACGAACCGTTCCCCGTGTCAGTCGGGGATGTCATTGAGTTGGACGTCCACGACCAACCGTATGGCGACGCGGCCCTCGGGCGTTTTTCTCGATTGGCGGTATTCGTGCCGGGCGCGGTTGCGGGAGACCGCGTTCTTGCGCGTGTCACTGAAGTCCATACCCGGTACGCGCGGGCGGACCTGATCTCCGTTGTTACCTCATCTCCGGACCGTGTTCCGGCCGAATGCCCACTTGCGGGCCGTTGCGGAGGCTGCCAGTGGCAAACGACCGCAATGGCAAGGCAGCATGCGGCGAAGCACGGGGCGGTCGTAGAAGCGCTCCGTCGAGTCGGGAAATGGGAAGAGCCGCCGGTTCGTGACATCCTTCCGAGCGGCGAGCCCTGGAGGTATCGGAACAAGGCCCGGTACGCTGTCGTTACGGGAGCCGCAGGGACAGGAATCGGGTATTTCGGCACGCGAACCCACGATCTTGTCAGTATTTCGCGTTGCCCCCTCAACATGGAACGGCTTGACGCACTCCTCGATGCTGCGCACGACCTTTTGATCAACAATCCCCGATTTGACGACCTTCGCGCGACCACGAACTCCCTTACCGGGAGAACGAGCGCAGCAACCGGTGAGACACTGTTGCGGGTGGCTGCCAGGGCGGCGTCCGATTGGGTGGCTTTCGCCGAAGCTCTTCGGCAACGTATCCCGTTCGTGAGCGGCGTCGTCGTTGCGGGTCATCCGAGGCGCGGTGATCGTGTGGTGTGGGGTTCGGGCAGCCTGACCGAATGTGTACGAGGGAACGAGTATCGAGTGTCGGCGGCATCTTTTTTTCAGGTGAATCCGTTCGCTGCCGGGGATCTCGTGGATGCAGTTGCAGAAGCTGCGGGTTTGCAGGGGAGCGAGATACTTCTGGACGCGTACGGAGGCGTGGGGCTTTTTTCTTTTGCGTTGTGCCGCGACGCAGCGCGGGTTTTCCTCATCGAATCAGACGCATCGGCACTCCGTGATGCCAGGGCAATCGCGGATGCCTTCCGTGCCCAAAATGTTACTATTGTAGATGGTTCCGTGGAACGCGCGGCACGCCGGATTCCCAAGGCCGACACGATCATCTGTGATCCGCCGCGCGAGGGGGCGGGACCGGGTGGAATCCGCGCGCTTGTCTCTCTCAAGCCGCGGAAACTGGTGTATGTCGCATGTGATCCTGCGAGTCTGGCACGCGACTCCAATATCCTTCGCGCGGAAGGATTCCGCCTTGCATGGGCGCAGCCGCTGGACATGTTTCCTCACACGTATCACGTTGAAACAGTAGCGCTTTTTGAGAGGTGATTTCCGGTGCCTAGCGATCGTCGACGTCCCCATCCATTCGTGGAGCCCGTGGATGTTGATCCCACGTGGCGCGATGACGGTGGAGTTAGACTCAACGTTGTGCTCGTTGAGCCAGAGATTCCTCAGAATACGGGCACCATCGCGCGGCTGTGCGCCGCCACGGCGTGCGCTCTACATCTTGTGGAGCCGCTCGGATTCGACGTGAGCGATCGCACGCTGAAGCGCGCGGGGCTGGATTACTGGCAGCACGTGACGGTATCTGTACACAGATCCTTCGGTGCGTTGCAGGAGGCATACCCTGGTGCGCGATTCTGGTACACCTCGAAAAAAGCGCACGTTCCGTACACCCAAGCGAAGTTCCATCCCGATGATTTTATCGTGTTTGGAAAAGAAACGACGGGTCTGCCCGCGGACCTCCTTGACGCGAATTCCGAGTGGTCGCTGGCGATTCCGATGTTCGGTCCGGTGCGGAGCCTGAATCTGGCGAACGCAGTGAGCATTGTTCTGTATGAAGCGTTGCGGCAGTTGCGGGGTTTCTGAAGCGCCTGTTGTTCAGGAGGACTTCGATGAAGGCCAAAGTGATCTGTGTACAAACCACTGACCCCGGACGGATCGGGGATCTACTGCAAGGCAAACTGAACGAGTTTCTGGCGGCGGTACCCTCCGCCAACGTGCATTCCACCCACATGGCAGCACTGGACATCGGCGGCCCTTCGCAGGCAGACGTGCTGGTGGTGTACACAGTGTTCTACACGGAGTGAACCGGATGCAGAGTAACGCCATGCACGCTCGAAAATTGGCCCTTGTCGGCCTGTTTCTGGCGTATTTTGCGTCGGGGTGCAGCCTGATTCTGAGGCTCCCCCCCTCCACCACGCATATGGTGCGAATGCGAGACGGGACAGAACTGGCGACAGACGTTTACTTCCCGAAGGGGCGCCTGCACCGGATGCCGACGATTCTTATCAGGAACACGTACAACAAGGGCGCGGTGGTGAATGGCATCAAGACCTCATCCGTGATCGCAAAGACGTTCACAGACAAGGGATACGCGGTTGTGGTGCAGGATACACGGGGCAGGTTTGCCTCCGCCGGCGTTGATTCGATTTTCCGGACAGACGGCGCGGGGCCGAACCAGGATGGGTACGATACGATTGAATGGATCACGCGCCAGAACTGGAGCAACGGCGCAGTCGGGATGTGGGGCATGTCGGCCCTTGGGATCACATCGTATATGGCGGTCGCCAGCGGGCACCCTGCACTTAAGGCGGCGTACGTGGTGATGTGCGGCTCGAACCTCTACGATGACGTGTTCTTCCCCGGCGGGGTGTTCCGCAAAGATCTGGTGGAGCGATGGGTTACGGGCCAAGGCCGAGCGGACTACCTGCCTGTGCTGCGGGAGCACGCGTCGTATGACGATTACTGGGAAGCCATGAATCTTTCGGTCCACGCTCCCCGCGCACACACGGCCGTGTACCATTGCGGCGGCTGGTTTGATGTGATGAGCGCGGGGCAGACAAACGGGTTCCAGGCACTTCACGAACGCGGTGGCGAGGGAGCGCGCGGAAGGCAACTGATGGTGATGGGGCCCTGGTCGCACCACGGAATGGGCAGGAAGCAGGGAGATGTTGAGTTCCCCGGAAACAACAAGGACGTGAACCCGATGGGGGATGCGGTGGCATGGTTTGACAGCCGGCTGAAAGGCGTTCCCACCCGGGTGGACAGCGTGGCGGCGGTTCGGTACTACCTGATGGGTGCTTCGGGGGACAGCTCCGGGGCTGGCAACCGCTGGCTGAATGCACCGACATGGCCACCGCCGGAATCGCAGGACGTCGCGTTTTACCTCGCAGAGGACAGGGCTTTGACCCGCGACGCGCCGACCAGTGAAGCAGGGGCTTTGAGCTACGAATTCGATCCGCGAAACCCGGTTCCCACGCTGGGTGGACTGAATCTGTACCCCCCGATAGGCCCGCGCGACGTACGGTCTGTGGAATCGCGTCCCGACGTGCTGAGTTTCACCACGCCTCCTCTGGAAGCACCAGTCGCCATCGCGGGCAACGTCCACGTAAAGTTGTGGGCGTCTTCTTCCGCGAGGGACACCGATTTCACTGCAATGCTCTGTGACGTGTACCCCGACGGCCGGTCAGTTTCGATACTGGACGGTGCGATTCGGGCTTGCCATCGGAACACCACCAGGGAAGAGCACCTGCTCGCCCCGGGAGAGGTCTATGAATTCACGATAAACCTCTGGGACACCGCGCTTGCGTTTGAACGTGGTCATTCGATCCGGGTAGACATATCGAGCAGCAATTTCCCCCGGTTCGAGGCAAACCCAAATACCGGCACTCCGTCGGGTTCCGACACGACCCGCGTGGTGGCAAAAAACACTATCTACTTCGGCGCGCAAAGGCCTTCTGCGCTTATCCTGCCGGTGATTCCACTTGAGTGAACTGTGCAGGACGGTGCAGAGGAGGTGATTCGGGACGAAGGATTCGAACGCAGGAGAGGGTGGTCGGGGCGCCGGGATTTGAACCCAGGACCCTCTGCTCCCAAAGCAGATGCGCTAGCCGGACTGCGCCACGCCCCGACAAGGGTGTATGAAAGATAGGGAACTGCGCGTTGGCACGGCAAGCAAAAGAAGCCGTTGTACTTTGCTCGCCGGGAGTTGGTCTGCGTCTGCGCGGCGCGCGTTTCGCGAGGTATTGTTCCCGCGGAGGCCGAAGAAAGGCGTCACGAACCGGCGGTAACCGCGGCGGGTTTTCCGGTGCCGCGTTGCTGGTTGAAGAGCCCTGCGTAATGCCCCCCCGCCTTCAACAACTCGGCGTGCGAACCTGTTTCGATCACCCTTCCCTGATCCATCACCACGATCATGTCGGCCTCGACTATCGTGGACAGGCGGTGCGCGATCACGAGGCTCGTCCGGTTCTTCATGACCCGGGAGAGCGCTTTCTGGATCAGCATTTCACTCTGTGAATCGAGTGCCGAAGTGGCCTCATCAAGAATCAGCACCGCCGGATTGGTGATAATAGCGCGCGCGATCGCCATTCGCTGTTTCTCGCCGACGGATGGTTTGATCCCACTCTCTCCCCCGAGTTCTGTGTTGTAGCCCTCCGGCTGATTCATGATCATCTCGTGAATTTCCGCGGCCTTTGCCGCTTCGATCACCTGGTCCATTGTTGCCTCGGGACACCCGTACCGGAGGTTGTCGGCTATCGTAGCATTAAATAGCACGGGATCCTGCAGCACAACGCCAATGCTCCTTCGCAGGCTGGCGAAGGTTACGTCGCGGATATCGTGCCCATCAACGCGGATAGAGCCTTCCTGGACGTCCCACAGGCGCATGAGGAGTGTGGTGATGGTGGTCTTGCCGCATCCGGTATGCCCCACAAGAGCCACCATTTTCCCCGGAGGAATCTCGAGACAAACATCCTTGATGACTGGTTCGTCGGGTTTGTATCCGAACGTAACGTGGTCGAACTGAATGTGACCGACCACCGAAGTAAGAACAACGGCATCCGGTTTTTCCACGACATCGGGTTCGGTGTTGAGGACCTCGAAGATGCGGTCGACCGACACCATGACCTGTTCAAGCTGATTTGCCAGCTCCGTGAACCTGAGGGCGGGGCCGAACATCTGCGAGACGTATGCCATGAATGCGGTAACAGAGCCGTACGTCATTTGCCCGTGCAGCGCGAAATAGACACCGAGGACGAAGAGAATTGTCGTACCGAACCCCCAGACAAGGCGGGATGCGGTGGAAAACGACACACTGTGAATAGTGCCGGACATCGAATGGGCGAGGTTCTCTTCGGTTTGTTCGAGGAACTGCTCGGTCTCGTCCTCTTCGCGGCCAAAGGCCCGTACGCGACGCGTTCCGGAGAGCCGTTCCTGAAGCGACCCCGCGATTTTGTCCATGGTACGCCGCATTCTCTGGTTCGAGCGGCGAATCCGTTTGACGAAAAACCGCGAGTTGAAGACGTACAGGGGAAGCATTACCCACAGCAGAATCGCCATCTTCCAGTTCAGTGAGAACGTCACGAATCCAGCGAACATGAAGCTGACGATATCTGTTACCAGGGTGATGCTGTTCTCTCTGATAAGGTTCTGCACCTGGTTCACGTCGCTCATAAGGCGCGACATCACCGCGCCACTGGACATCTCCCCGTGGAATCGCATTGAGAGGCGCAACAGGTGGCGGTACATCTGCGTGCGGACGTCGAACACAAGCCTTCGACCCGCGTACGCGATCACAAGCGTGTTAAAAAAGGAGATCAGCCCGGACATGATCGGGACAAGAGCGTGGGCGACGATAATCGGGAGAAGGATGCGCCAGTTGCCCGCGGTGAGGACCCTGTCGATGAGCGCCCTCATGATGAGCGGAGGCAGCAACGCGAGAACAGTAAGGACCACCGTCAACCCGAGAGCACCCAGGATGTACGGGGTGTACGGGCGTACGTACGGCACAATTACCTTGAAACGCTGGAGCAGAGGTTTGGGATTATCATATTGAATCATGGAACAACGCATCCTGCGCGACAGACGCCGATTACGGCGTTTCCGAAGACACCACCCTCAGAGCATTTGATCACGGGAGGAGGGCATCCCCTGCACGCATCTTACGAGACAATCTGACGGAAAGAGCGCAGCGGCCCGCTGTGCTTCCTCTTGTTTTGAATACACACCGAACACCGAAGACCCGGACCCACTCATTCGCGCGGATATGGCCCCTGAGGCTTCGAGCGCGCGGCGTATCTCCCCTATTCGCGGAAAGGCTGCTTCGACCACTCTTTCGAAGTCGTTCGGAATCTCGCGACAGAAATCAGAGAGCGAAAGCTCGCCAGCTCGAAGACGCTGGATCCGGTCCCGGTAGTCCTGATTACCCCCGGACGGCTTTGAGAGCTGGCCGTACGCCCACGCCGTCGAGATGTGAATCGGCGGTACCACCACCACGAACCAGAGCCTCTCGTCAATTGAGAGAGGTGTGAGCCGTTCTCCTCTCCCTTCCACCAGAGCCGTTCCTCCCCGCCAGAAAAAAGGAACGTCCGAGCCCAGTTGCTGGCAGAGCAACAACCAGGAGTCCTCGTCGCCCTGGAGGTTGAAGAGACGACGCACTGCTCGCAACGTGGCCGCAGCATCGGAACTGCCGCCTCCGAGTCCCGCACCGGCCGGGATTTCTTTCTGGAGTCTGGCCGCAACGCCACGAGTAATGCGGAACCTCTGGAACACCAGTTCAAGCGCCCGGAAAACGAGGTTCTGCGGCGCGCCGGGAACTCCGTCGCACGAAGAGCAGGCGAATTCAATCCCGGACGGGATTTCCACAATTTCGAGAGTGTCCTGCCAGTCCACTGCATGAAAAACCGAAATCAGGTCGTGGTACCCGTCGGCGCGCCGTCCTACGATGGAAAGGCCGAGGTTGAGTTTGGCAGGAGCGCGAGCAGTAATCGAAGGCACCATTACTGGAGACCGTCAGGGTGCCACGGTGAACGGAACCCAGGCTGATTGTGAGCTGATGAACGAGAGATCCTCCGGACGTGGCAGGGTGGGGCTCGCCCCCGGGCAGGTCACCGTGTCGTACACGCAGCCGCAGGGAGCGTCTATATCGACGAAGGGGTAACTTCCCTGGAAATCAACACGCCAACGATACTTCCCGGGATTGAGGAACGGGCGGCGGGTGAAACCGCCGTTGCCATACTGAATCGTCGTTCGTTCCCCGGAGGTATACCCCAGCAGCGGCCTCCGCGGACTTACCCAGAGAACCTGCGAATTGGCCGAATCCGATACCACGCGGACAACATAACTCTGCACATAGAGAGCCGTGGTGCGCGGACCGAATTGAAAAACAGGACGGCTGTCAACGACGACCTGGTTTTGCGATGGTCCATAAATCATTGGTTTTTCGAGGGTCCCGAATCCGACGGTATCACTTCGAGCGCTGCGGTTTCCTTTCTTGTCGAATGCGAAGAGAACGTAGTAGTACACGCTCCCCACTCTCGAATTTCGATCCACCCATTCGATGGTGGAGCCACGGTTTGCCAACTGGTCGCGAGTCAGGTACACGGTTGCGAAAAGCGTGTCGATGAGGTCAGTGCTTTTGCGCCGGTGTATGAAATACCCGTCGAGATCATCATCGCTTCCGACGATCCATCTGAGGTGCACGAAGTCATCCAGTGGGCTGGCGCTCGGCCCGGCTTCGACTTCCGAACTCGGAGGAACCGGACACTCCCATACCGGTCGCGCGAGCGTCCGCGAATTCGACTTCTGCGGACTGCACGACCAGTTCACCAGAAGCGCCACCACGGGCACAAGCAACCCGACCAGTCCCACCCTAGTGATGGTATTGAACACTGACACGGTGGCTCGTGCCCAGAGGGTGCCGTTGAAGCGCATAATCGAGATCAACGTTTCTCCACCTGAAACCGGCCCCTCCGGCGAATGACCCTTCTCCAATTCCGCTGTCTCCCACCCGAAGCATGATCTGCCGGGCAAACGAGTATTCCACACCCCACGCGCCACCGTCGCCAATCTTGGCAGCGGCCACGGTGATTGCGCTGTTGATTCTCGGCAATGGTTGTTCGTAGGCCGCCCCGAAACGAACTGCCATCGATTGGACATCCTCTCGTCTGGTCGCGGTATCCCAGGTTATCTTAGTCCGCCCGGCGTTCACAAGCGTAACCCCGATGTCAAGCATTCCTGCCGAAGGAACATCAAGGGCGCGCGAAAGCGAAAAGCGGGACTGGATACCAACGTCCAGTCCGAGTCCCTGGCCCGACGCGGTGTCTCCAGCGGCGACGGTGAGGTATTTCAGAGTAACACCTACTGGCATTTCCACCGGCAGCGTGAGGTATTGCCAACCGAAGTCCACGTTGAACCGATGCATCCTTGCGAACGTGAGAAAGAACGCATTCTGACTGAAGCCTATCGAGCCAGTTGACCCCAGTCGTGCGTAAGATTCGCGCTCATAGGGTGTCGGATAGGAACTCAGAGACGGGTACACGGGGATATCATCCACTCCCATTCGCACCCACCCTGCTCCAGCAGTCACAAGCTCCGTTACAGGCAACGCGAACGCGACCATCTGATGGGTGGCAAGACTCCCGAACACACGTGAATACGAAGCCGCGGCATCGAACGAACGCACGTAGCCGAGACCTGCGGGATTCCTGTGGAATGCGGTGGCATCGTTCACAGAACCAACCGTGGCCTGCCCCAGCGAGACCTCTCTTGCGGAAACCGGCGCAACGAGGAATGCGTCCGCAGAAGGAGTGGATGCTTTTGCCACAGCCGCCATGAAGGCACCAAAAAGCACTGCACGCGCAGCGTTCTCTGCCTGGATTTTCATTCCGCTTTCACCATTTTGAAGATTCGCTTCGCAACTTCGTCGCCCGCTTCATCGCGCACCGTTATTATCCCGAAGTATACGCCATTCGCGAGAAATTCACCTCGAGCATTCCGGCCCGACCATTCGAGTTCGTGGTAGCTTGGCGCCACCAACGGGAGCCCGTTCCGATCCAGCAGGCGGTACGGACTTGTCGATTGGTGCAACGATGGGGAATCGTCGGGGTAAAGCGCGGACAAGTCGTAGTTGCTGAATTTGAGAACAAGCCTTCCCGCCAGATCGTAGATGCGGAAGGTCACTTCACTTATCTGCGCGGAAAATGAAAAGGCGAAGATAGTTCCCTGAGATCCGAAAGGATTCGGGAAGTTCCCATAGAAGTCCACGAGCGTCTGGCCCGCGACGCGGAAATTCACCGTACTTTCGCCTACATTTCCTGCGGCGTCCCGTGCGCTCACTCGCAGTCGGTACGGAGCCTCACGAGGAGTAAGAAGAGGCGGAGTAATCGTAACTGGCAACGCAGTGGCGGACGCAACTTGCACGGGGAAGGTTATCAGGCTGTCCGGCAATGCCACATCGTCCAGCCAGACTTTGACGGCACCGGGCCCTGTCGCAATGCCGTTTCTGTCCTCCAACACGGCCACGAATTTCGTGAACGGGTTCACGTACGCGCCTTCGCCGAACTGCTGTCCGCGCGCGCTTATCTCGATGTCCGGCGGAGTTGTGTCGTCTACGATGACGAACGCGTAGATGCCCGCTCGTTCCGCAGGAACCGTTGTGGCGCTGCTATCCGAAGCCCATGTGTGATACTGCTGGTCTATCAGCTCCCATTGTTGTTGATTTGCGTTCCAGTACGCTACCCGGAGACGCCCCTGAGCGAGTGCACTCACCGCGTCGGTATCGGTTTTGTCGAGGTGCAATGTAAGTGAGGGAGAAGCGCCCGGTAATGGAACCACGGGCGCAAGCCATTTCACCTCGCACGCATCAGCCAGCCGTCCCGATTTTGCGCCGGGCGGATCCACGTCGGGCTGCGTGGTTTTTGCCGGGGCTGTTGTCTGGGAGACCGTCACGAGTGTTTCTGCGGTGAAAGTCCCTGGCACCACTTCAGCCGAGAATTTGCCTGACGGAACGACGACGCGCAACGCATATTGCGACGCGGAGGAGTACACACCGAGGGATGGCGGAACCGTGAAGGTCGTCGAATCTCGAACAGCTCTCCCATCCGCCGCTTCAGCCGCGACAAGGATTCGTTTTCCCGGGCTCTGTCCGCGCAAGAGCGAATCTGGAAGCCAGAACGAAGCTCTCGCGTATTGCGGCAGTATTTCGTCCCCATTCCCTTGTGTCGCGGTCGGTTTCGCAATCACCACATCCCCGGCGTCAGAAATGGGGTTTGTCTGCGACGCGAGGGGTGTGAGACGTGTTTCTGACAACAGGGTGCGAGCTCCGTTGTCATCAACAATCCATGCTCTGGCAACCACAGAGTCGGAAGGTATTGTTCCTCTGTTGGCGATGGTTACGCCGAGTTCTCCCCGCGACGCGCCGACCAGTTCCGCGGACACGACCCGTAACGCCGCTCGCGCGTTGGGGTAAATGGGAGAAATATCGCGCCGGATGGTAACTTTCCCGTTTCCGTCCACGGCTTTGATTACGGGCTGAGCAAACGCATACAGGTCGTCAGACGGGATCCCACTGATATCGAGGGCGCGAACAGTGCGGAACCACGACGACGAACCGACGCGAAGCATCGGGACATTGTCGTACGTCCCCGCCGAATTCACGACGAGAGAACAAACCACGGCCTGAATGCCAACGGTACCGTAGACCGTAGAACTGACGTAGAACGAGTCTGGTTGCGTCCTTTCCACTATCACGCTGTCGACGAGGATGTCGGCAACTGCCATCCTCGCATACCCTGCCCAGTCGGCAGTGCTTCCGGTGGCTGCCGGCGCAACGTACGTTTTCAGCGTGAGGCCGGTTCCCACGAGGGAAGTTGGCGCGTTGAAAACCGCACTGAACGTCCCTCCCGAGACGGGAACCTGCGCACCAAGAGCCACTTCAAACTGATAGTCATCAACGAGGGTTATGGTCGCAGTACCATTGATTGGTTCCGGGAGTGAGCCGCTCACCGCGATCTGTTGGCCCAATGCAGGTGTGCGGACGTTCGGGACCAGCGCCGCTCTGTTGACGGGTGGCGTAATCTGAAGCCCCGGGTCACCGATGAGGTTATACTCATGAACGATCGAATGCGGAATCGAACCTCGATCGGCGTTTCCGCCTCCGTACCGCATCAGATAATCCGTTTTCGCTGCCGATATTATCGAACCGAGGGTCTGTCGTTCTCGGGACTGAGCGAACGCCGCGCGCATAATCGACTGAGTGAAGTAGAAATCGTTGTTCACCCAGCCGACGCTCGACGCACCCAGCCAAGCGATTGCGCCACCGCGGGAGAAAAGCATCAATTCGGCCAGTGACTTCTGGGTAACTCCGGCAAAAGCCCCTGTGAAACACGTCATGCTCAAAAATATCCCTGCCCTGCCGGCGTTCTGCAGGGTGGGCGGGTCCGCGTGAACAAGCAGGCGGTCGCTCCCCCACACGCCACCTCCCCCGTGTCCCAGATAGATCGTCCACAACGACCCGTCATTGAGGAATGCAAGGCTTTCCGCACGTCTTCCATAGAACAAATCGAGATGGGGCGCCGTTGTGGCCCCGTTGTACAGTTTCTTCTGAAAGTAGCTTGGTGGAAGTTCTGCACCGAGGAATTCATGCTGTGCAACGAACCATGCTTCGCCTTCGGAAATCAGCAACACCGAGTTTCGCCATTTTGATCGTTCCGGAGTCTGCTCAAATTCGATGATCTTGTCCACGGCGACACGGAGATCGTTTGTCGTGGAAGCAGGTATTCTCCCCACGATTATGTCGGGGAGAAGGTCATCGCCCGCCAGCATCGCGTAGGGGTGGTCGGTCTCTGTACCTCCCCATTTTGCCTGTGCTTCCAGAAACGCGGGAATCAATGGATACGCCAGCAGCCCCATATTGTCCGACGGGTACCTCATGACTCCGTCACCCACCAACACAACGTAACGCAACGAGGGTTGCGCCCAGTACCGGAACGCGTAATTCAAAAAATCTCGAACCGGCTCCGCGGCGGGGTATCCATATCCGAATTCGTCGTATATCTGCGCCACATCCACAACGGTCACCGTGTGGCTTCCACCCTGTGCGCTTCGGCGATACTCGGCGAACCGGGCAACGGAATCCATGAGCACGGAATGCGTAACGATGAGGTAGTCGGCGGCGCGCGTTCTGTCCGTCAGAGGACGCTCCCACACCGGCACCACCACCACACGGTCGGGTTTGAGCTTCCGGGAAGAGGCCACCGCCATGTACCGGGGGTCGTCGCCGTCGATACGATCCTGAAAGCGAATCGTATATCCCTCAGAACGGGATGTGACGGGGG
>JAKPPK010000347.1 GCA_029547385.1 Candidatus Latescibacterota bacterium | reverse complement strand
GTGCACCCGTTCATGGGGCGGTTGACTGCCATTTGACGTCAGATCGCGCATCTTCGAAGGATTCCGTGTGAGTATTGCTCCTCCGTAATCGGTTTTGACCCCGCCCGGGGCGTGGATCCAAGAGGCCATCCCGAGTCTCTCCGCGGCTGACGCGACCAGACTCGGGTCCTGAACCTCCTGCAGGCAAATAACGTCTGGCGAAAGAGACGCGTACAGTTCGACAAGCCCATCGACCACGGCCGGCACTGCCGCGACGCGTTCCCCGCCCCAGCGGGACGGACATCCCTGAAACCAGTAGACATTGTGCACCACAATGCGCATATACCCATGCCTTTCCCGCCATGAGACCGTTACGCGCGACCCCAGAAATGGAATCAGACGTTGAGTCCGGACGTGAGGATGTTCACAAAACGGTGTCTCCGTGCTCCGATATCCACCGGCGTGTCCATTCCACCGCGGGCAGCTCGATGTCACACACGCAGCTCGCGAGGAAGATCATCCCGTGAATGCGACCGGACGTCAACCAACGCAATCCGGCCGAGCATTGGAGTTTCATGTTCTCCACTGACATTTCGCATTTGTTGCCGTAGTCCCACATGTAGCATCCAAGCACTACGCGTTTGCCGGGAGCCAGCGCTTCGATCCTTTCCAGATTGCGTTCCACGTTCACAAGGTCTTCCTGCCGCCACGTCCACAGCGTCACAACGTCACATTTGTCGAGAAACGGCGCGATGGGCAGATTGAGCTGGTGCGTGTACACCACAACCCACATGTCCAGTTTGCGCCCGCACTCGTCCAGTGTCGCGCGGACGCTCTGCAGCCTGTCGTGGGAGATCGGCGCGAGACTGCCGTCGGGTTTGGGATCGTGGAAGAAATCGTCCATCATCACGCCCGTGATGTTCGGGAACTTCGCCGCCACGTCACGCACCCCGGTGATCGCCGCATCAGAGGTGCGTCCGGCCTCGCCGACTATGGACCAGACAACATTTTTGAGCGGCACGAACGCCCGCGCGTAGATGTCGTACGGCGGTTCCGGCTTCCCCTGATATGTCACAAAAATCACGTTCGGGATACCCATGTACCACGCTGCTTCCGCCGGGGTCATGCGAGACGGAGAGGGCACCCCCCATCCTTCGTTGTGGCTCCCCGCTTCATGGCCCCATATCCAGAGCCTGTCACGAACTTGTCCCATGTAATATGCCTCCCTGTGAGTCGAATCGGTCGCAGATGCCAGAACCTGGCCTTTCAGAATGTATTCCCCGCGGATGACGCCACCAACTGCATACGGAACGCAATCGCAGGAACGAGTTGAGCGTTGCGCTCTGTGGAGAGCTGTCTTTATCATCGTGGGCAGCCGCAACACAGGCGTCTCCGTTTTCAACACCGGAAAGCGCGGATATGGCCTTTCTGACATCCAAGCAACGAGTTCTCCGAACCTTGGCGAGAGACGAGGTGGACCGTGTTCCCGTTGACGTGGAACTTACGGGTGAAATGCGGGACAAGCTCCTCTCCCATTTTGGTTTTCGCGAGGACGAGGAGATTTTCCGGCTGTTTGGCCGCGATTTCCGTCGGGTAACCGCCCGGTACACGGGGCCCGAATGTTATGCGAAAAACGGGCAACCCTCGGACGTCTTTGGGGTGGCAAGCGGCGGCCCGACGTACGCCGACACGATAGGCTTCCGTCCATTTGCGAGGGCGGAATCTGTCGCGGAAATCGAGAGCTACTCATGGCCAGACCCGGACTGGTGGGATTATTCTGACGTTCCCGCGCAGTGTGAGCGATTTCGAGAGTATGCGATTACCGGTGGGGAGTGGTCGCCGTTTTTCTGTCAGGCGTGCAACATGACCGGCATCGGACGTTTCCTTGAGTTGATGCTGGACGCACCGGAAATCGCCGAAGCGATTCTCTCCCACATCGTGGATTTCTATGTCGCCGGGTCACGGAGGTATTTCGAGGCAGCCCGCGGGGGAATTGACATCTTTTTCGTCGGAGACGACTACGGCGGCAAAAACGGCATGCTGATGAGCCCCGTTCTCTGGCGCACACTCATCAAGCCTCAACTGGCTCGATTGTACGCGCTCGCCGGCGAGTATGGCGTCCACATGATGCAACATTCGTGCGGGAGTATTCGGCCTGTAATCGGCGATATGATTGAACTCGGACTGGAAGTGCTGGATCCGGTGCAGATTGCGGCGGCCGACATGGATCCGGAAGGTCTGAAAGCGGAATTCGGGGACCGCCTGACCTTCCACGGAGGTGTCAACACGGAAGACACGTTGCCATTTGGAACTCCTGCGGACGTGTTCCGGGAAACGCGTTATCTTATGGATACGCTGGGCGCCGGTGGCGGTTATGTGGTCTGCGGATCACAGTACCTTCAGACAGACATCCCCGTCGCAAACGTCATCGCGATGTACAAGGCGGCAGGAAGTATCTCCCAGGAAATCATTTGACATCGGTGAAGAGAGCCGGACAGCCGCCGTGTATGCGGAGGAAAGTCCGAACACCACAGGGCAGGATGCCGGGCAACACCCGGGCGGCGTGAGCCGATGGAAAGTGCCACAGAAAACATACCGCCGGACGCGTCCTGTACGCGCCCGGTAAGGGTGAAAAGGCAGGGTAAGAGCCTACCGCGCCTTCGGCAACGAAGGTGGCAGGGAAAACCCCATCCGGTGCAAGGCCAAATAGGAGCGGATTCGAGGATGCCCGTCTCGTCAACACGCTCGGGTAGGCCGCTTGAGGAGTGCGGCAACGCACTTCCCAGAGAGATGGTTGTCCGGGGAGCCGTCGTCCGCAGGATGCCGGCTCCTTGACAGAATTCGGCTTACAGGCTCTCTTCACCACCTCTTCTCAAATCCGGTGCGCACATGCTTCTGGCGCGCTCGTTGCCGTTTGTCCCGGAAAGGAGATGGTTCCGCGTCGCTGCGTGGGCGGCCTTTGCACTTGCCGTCGTGGCGCGGATAGGACTGCGCATACATTTCACTGATTTCCACTCGCCTGAGCTCTGGGAATTCGGGGAAATTGCGCGGAATCTCGTGCAGACGGGTACCTTCACGTATCGATCCAACGGCGTCCCATCCGCGTTCATGCCGCCGGGTTACCCACTCTACATCGCGTTCCTGTATCAGGTCTTCGGGGTTGGCGAGATCGCACACGTGATCCTCGCCGGCACTCTTCTTGTCTTCGAATTGTGTCTGCCATTTCTTGTCGGGTATCTTGCCGCCGAAATCCGGGACAGAACTACCGGTTTTGTTGCGTTTCTCCTCGCTCTTTTCTGGCCCCAGCTCCTCGTCATGAGCGGGCGCCTGACAAACATCCCGATTTACACTTCGCTATTGCTTCTGGCGTGCGTCCTCGTCCTGGCCAATTCGATCCCGTTACGCAGACGCGCATTCCTGAGCGGGCTCGCGCTCGGCATGTTCGGGCTCTTCCGCTTCGAAGCGTGTGCGTTTCTCGTTCCGTTCGGGTTTGTTCTGTTTCGCCACAAGAACGGGTCCGGCTCCCGGCGCGCGGGCGTTGGCTGGCGCCGCCGGCTGGGAATCCTTTCCGTGTTCCTGGGAGCCTTCCTCATCCCGTTACTCCCGTGGATTGGACGCAACTACGCGGTTTTTGGTGAAGTTGTGCTGAGCACGTCCGGCGGATACAACCTTCGGCGAGGGCACCACGCACGCGCCACGGGAACCGCGCGCGAACATTACGCCGCAGGAAACACTCTGACCGAAAGCACGGCAGGCGGTACGCCAGTTCCAGGCGCCGACGCGATGGCTCGCGTGGTGGAACGCACTCCGGGAGATGTTCTCGAAGTTGACCGCTTCTTTCGCGATGAAGCACTGCGGTTCATCGCAGCAAATCCCGCGAAGGAGGCGAGCCTGGCGGTGAGAAAGCTATTCTTCTTCCTCGTGGCGGACTTCACCCATCCGATGTCCCGAGTGTTCCCGATTTGGGGTACATCGTTTGTGGCTCTTATGGTCGGGCTGGTTCACTGGTTCAGGAGCGGAATTCGCGACCCCCGGCAGCAGTTCCTCTGGCTCGTGTTCGCCACACAGGCATGCCTCGCAGTGGCGTTCTTCGTCGTGCCGCGGTACCGCATGGGCGTTGAGTTCGTGCCCCTCGTGTTTTTTGCTGCTGCCCTTGACCCTCTTGTCCAGCACTGGTCGGCCGATTCCACCCCCCAACAGAAAGAGGCGCCGGTGCACCGCGCCTCCCCCTCCGAACACCCGTGACGAGAGTAAGGCCTAAAGCCGCACCGTTTCCCCGGTTTTGCCGGCAAGCAGAATCGCCGCTGCCACTGCAACATCGGCCCTGCCCTCTTCACCGGGGATGGGAACGGGTCTGTCAGCCTGAAGCGCTTCGAGGAATGCATCATCCTGCTGGAACATGCCGACGTTGACGTTCTCCGGGACCTCTGGAAGCACCGGCTTCACAATCTGCACGTCGTTGCTTCCCGCGGTGCGCAGCGATACATCTCCCCAGCCGCACCACGCCGCGCCCGTGGTTCCTACCACGCCACGGGTGCATTCGGAATAGTATGACGAGTTACTTGCGTCTATGCGGCCGATGGCGCCTTCCCCCATCGTCATGACGGCGTGCACGTGGTCGTCGAACTCGGGAGAATCCGGGCGCGTGTACAGAACCCGCCCCGAAACCGTTTTCGCCTCACCGGCCAGCATGCGCAGCAGATCAATCTCGTGAACTTCCCATTCGATCGCCGTACCGCCGCCGATTTTGGGGTCATATCTCCAGGAGGGGCCGTGAGCCGGGTCATAATAGCCCACGCGCGTACTCCAGCAGGTAACAACCGTTCCGATTTTCCCTGAGCGCGCGATTTCTATCAGCGTCTTCGGGCCAGCGTAATACCGAAGGACCTGTCCCGCCATCAACTGCCGGCCCGCTTTTTTCACCGCCGAGATCATGAAATCGCATTCCGGAACGGTGAGCGCGAGGGGTTTTTCGCAGAGAACATCCGAGCCGGCCCGTGCGCAGTCCTCCACGTGCTGTCGGTGGAATTTCGGTGGCGTACACACTACCACCGCAGAAGGCTTGAGGCGGTCCAGCATATCATGGTAGTCGGCAAATGCGGTGCCCCCGAACTCCGCCGCCGCCTTCTGCGCCAGACTGAGATTCACATCTGCAATTCCCACAATTTCAGCGCGCGAAGAAAACCGCAACGCCCGAAGATGGTCTTGCGCGATAGCGCCGGCACCTAACACGGCAACACGAACCCTTGCCGCCATAAAGTCCCCTTTCCGAAAGAAAAGCCCCTGCGGGTTACAGAATCGGCAACCGAACCGGGTGGCCTTCTGCAGCTGAAAGTTCTGCCGCGTAACATATCTCGTGCGTTTTTGCGGCATCCACCAGGTTCGCGTGGGATTCTACATTGAGCTGGATACACTGGACGAAATGATCGATTTCGTGCTGGAACGGGTGATGTGTGACGTCGCCTGAGTCCGGCAGGATAGTGGGAATTGTGGCAAAACCCGTCTGGCCCGGCATGAGCTTCTTCGAGTAGAGCTGATTGTTCCGGATCGTTCCTGACGTGCCCTGGAGCGT
>JAKPPK010000335.1 GCA_029547385.1 Candidatus Latescibacterota bacterium | reverse complement strand
AGCGCGCTCATGGCCTGCGTCGTTCTGGCTTTTGCGCGCGCTTCGAGCATCCGCCCGAAAAGAACCAGCGTGATGATGACGGCGGACGTTTCGTAATAGACCGCGTGGTGTACCCCGGTGCTCCGGAACGCGGCCGGATGGAACGTCAGAACCAGGCTGAAAAGGAACGCTGCGCTTGTCCCCACCGAAATCAGCGTGTTCATGTCGGCGGACGCATGGCGCAACTGCTGCCACGCGCCCCGGTGGAACTGCCATCCCGCCCAGAATTGAACCGGCAAGGTGAGCGCGAGGAGAAGAATTGCGGTGGTCTGGAAGGGCAGACGCGCCATACCCGGCACCAGGCCCATGCTGATCAGAAACACGGGGATCGAAAACACCGCGGCAATCGCAAACCGTCGTCTCAGGTTTCTGAATTCCTCCTCGGAACGCGCCACGGGATCTGCGGACGGCTGACGCGAATACTCCACCGACCTGACGCCGTACCCGGCCTTTTCCACCGCCGCGGCAATCGCGCGGGTAACAGAATCATCCCTCAACACGGCACGGACGGTGGCCTCGCCTGTCGCAAGGTTCACCTGGGCGTCCAGCACGCCGTCTACGCCCTTAACTGCGCGCTCCACGCGGGACACGCACGACGCGCAGCTCATCCCCTCCACGGGGAGGCGCAATGTCTCCACCGGCACGTCGTACCCCGCCTCGCGAACGGCGTCAACGATCTGCGGCAACGGTGCCGTACCGGGGTCGTGGGTGACCAGCGCCGTGTGCGCTGCGAGATTCACCTCCGCGTCCGCAACGCCGTCCAACGCTCGCAACTTCCGTTCAATGCGCGCCGCGCACGCAGCGCAACTCATGCCCGAAATCGGTAGTGTAGTCCGGGTGGTGGATCCCTGTGCCATTACGGTTCCCTTTCACACTGGTTTCACTGAAGAACAACACAGGAGAAGGACGAACGTACTCCGCGCAGAACAAAAGGAAACCGGCAGGAGGCGAAACGCCCCTGCCGGCCTCTTGCGCCCCGAACCGGTGCGGCTTACTCGACTGTTGCGGCAACGCAGTCCAGCAGTTCCTGCCGAAATGCGCCCACCGTGTCGTCATTGTTCGTTGCATCGAGAGCGTATCGCGCCACGCCCAGCCGAACCTCTTCCAGTGAGTGGCGGGCAAAATCCGGTGCCGTCACTTCGAGCAGGTGACGGATTTTCTGCTTCGCCGCAGCATTCACGTGCTCATCGGAGAGCTTTTCCCGCAGCGCCAACATGATGCGGGCATCCTCCATCCCTTCGCGAACTGCTTCCCACCTCCGCGAAGCAGTGTGAGTGGTGTCAGGGTTGACGTACACCAGCGGAAACTCCGCTTCCACCGCCTCCCACATGGAAGGCCCGTGGTTGTAACACCAGTACCCCAGCCCCGTGGCGCCGAACGCAACGGTGAACACCGGCGCCATGCGATACTGTCCGGCAACGTTGATCGTCTTGGTGTGCCAGCCGATTGGCCGCGCGTATCCGATTCCGCAGTCGTACGACCACAGCGTTTTCCCGCTCGCGCGAATGAAGTTCATCTCGGCGGAGCTGTCCGGCAGCATGTAGTAGCCGGGGCACCAGATTCCCGCCACTTCGTTGAATGCCTGGAACATGGGAAGATCGCCCCCGCCGTTCACGTAGAACAGAAGCCGCGGATACGCCTTCAGGGCCTGCCGCGCGAACTCGATGTAGCGGTTGACCGTGTTCCAGCCGCTGCCTCCGGGTTCGTCGTAGGGGTACAGCGCCACATTCCTCTCCGGTATCCCGCGCTGTGCAAGGCGACCGAGCACCTGTCTGATGTAGTCGCCAAATCGAACAACAAACGTGTCGCTGCTCACCGGAACACCGAGGTTCGGGACGCCGCTCAGCAGCAGGAACACGTCGTGCCCCCGTAGCGGTTCAACGAACGCATCGAGCCGGGCGAAATCAACGGATACGCGGTCCGGGTTCTCGGGGCTGATGGTGGCGTGAGGCATCCCCGTGATGAATACGGTATTCCCGTGAGCAAGCAGGTCCGGAACCGCATCGCCATCGTATACCGCCCAGTTGCACAGGCGTAGATCGCGGTACCCCGCCATCTCAAACGGAAGCACATCCAGCGTGATGATGGCACGGGCGGCCGCGCTGCCTCTTCCGAAAAACGCTGTTACCGTGTGCTTGCCCGGCGGCGTGTTGGCCAGATCAATATCCAGCCACACTTCACCTGTCTCCAGAGGCGGAACTGCGATTGCGCGATTTCCGAGTCCGGGCAGGGCATCCCAGCCTTTCGTGTTCAGGTTCGTGGGAACCGCCTTCGCTTCCATCGGGGTAACTCGAATGCCGGCATTGCTCGTCTCCACGCGCACCTCAGCCCGCACCGTGTCGAGTGTTACATTGAGCAGCTTGATAGACACCGGTTCATGTTCCCCGGTTACCGCCCGACGGGAAATCGTCAACGGGATCGCAACTGCCGCCGGTAGCTGCCGGTTGATGTCCCGGTTCTCCCACGTGGTCCCTTCAAACGCGACCACCCGCGGCGAGGAGG
>JAKPPK010000329.1 GCA_029547385.1 Candidatus Latescibacterota bacterium | reverse complement strand
CCGCTCCGCAAGACGACGTACCGGTGGAACACCGCATGAAGAAGGTCAAACGCGGCGAGATCAGTCCGCTTTTTCCAAGGCACGCCGACCAGCACCACCTCACCGCCCTTGCGAACCACACCGCAGGCGTCAAGAACCGCGCGTTCGTTGCCCGAGCACTCCACCGCCAGACTGACCGAACCTGCAATTTCGGGTGGAACACTCGCGAACACGCGGGCAATTCCTGAGTCAGAGGCAATCGTTCGACGCACTTCCAGCGGGTCCACCGCCGTTACATCGTATCCGCAGGAAGCGAAAATCTGCGCGGCAAGGTGACCGACTAATCCAAGACCCGTCACCAGAACCGCTGCGGGCGGTCGTGCGGCAGTTGTCGTCAACGTGCTCATTGACACTGCCATCATCCGGGCGAACACAGCCTGTTCAGGGGGCACCTCAGATGGCACACGTACGACGAATTCCTCTTTGGTTCGCTGAAATGAACGGTGTGGCCCCATACAGAAGGCAACGTCGCCCGGACGAAAACCTTTCACCTCAGAACCGACAGCGTCGATGCGGAACACCGCGGCGTACCCAGGGTGAGCCGGATAGGTCCCTCCCGCGAGCCCCTGATATACCGCAAGCTCTGTTCCGGCGCTGATGATGGTGGCAAGCGTTGTTCCAATGACCTCGTGCGCCTCCAGAGCTTCTGTTCTGGCGGGAGACTCCACCAGTTCCGCCCGACAGCACCCGGTAAACACGACTTGCGCGGTTTTCATAGCCCTTCCACTCCGATTTCCCGCGCGACCGTCCTGATGTGAAGTGCGGCAGCTTCGTATTCCTGTCGCGTCGGCAGATGTTCGATCATAAGCGGTGTGTCGGGATCGAGCTTGGAAAGCTCACGGAGAAACACCCGGTAATCCAGATTTCCCAGTCCCGGCCTCGTTTCATCCAGATGGACCGTGAGTTTCTCGCTCAGGACGATATCCTTCGCGTGGCAGCTTCTGATATGCGGCCCAAGCATTTCGAAGCATTCACGAATCAGGTCACCGGTGCGTGCGTACCGCTGTGGGCTGCACACGAGGTTGGTCGGGTCGAGATGCACACCGAACCTTGTCCGATCCACCGCGCGGATGAGTTCGGAATACGACTCGGGGGAGTCGG
>JAKPPK010000323.1 GCA_029547385.1 Candidatus Latescibacterota bacterium | reverse complement strand
CAGCGATTTGACGATCACCATCACGGGGACGAACGATACGCCGCGTATCACCAATGATCCCGGCAATATAGAGGGCGGGAATGATGTGGTCTATGAATCCGGCCTGCCCGTCATTGGTTCCGATGTCGCAGCAGACACGGAGTTTGCATACGGTACGTTTAAATTATTTGATGCGGATGGTCTGGATGATATTGCCAGTGTTACCATCAACGGACAAGTCATACCGATTGACGACTTGGCTGGCACGGTCATTCATGGCAGTAAGCTGACGATTACGGCTTATGATCCTTCGACGGGAGTGGCCAGTTACCAATATCAGTTGAAGGATTCGACAACGGATATGCCTGATGTGCCCGAGACGGAAAACTACATTCTCAGCACAACAGATAAGGCGGGTGCAACTTCGGCCCCCTCCACCATTACCATAGAGATTATAGACGACCTTCCAACCGTGAAAATTAATTTTACTCAGAGCGGATCAGTCGGCAGCGACGAGTCGACGGACATCGGGAAAACGATTACGGCAAGCGGCGCCGTGCTGAACATCGACAAAGTCATCGGCGCGGATCAGGTCGGAGCGACGACCGACGTCAGCCTGAAGATCGCGGCAGCCGATTCGGGGCTTTCTACCACGGACGGTCATGCGATCACGATGGTTGCAGGCGCAACGAACAACGAGGTTTTGGGTCAGTACGACAGCAATGGGGACGGCATTCCGGATGCGAACGCCTTCAAGGTGACGATCAGTGAGACAGGTGTACTGAGCGTGACGCAATACGAATCAATCCGTCATCCGGATGCGACTAATCCTAATGACAGTCTGGATCTGACCGGCAAGATTGATGCCGTGGTCACGGTAATAGACGGCGACGGAGATGTTGCGACAGACCAACTGGCCATTGGGCAGTTGGTATCCTTTGCGGATGACGGGCCGAGCATCAGTTTGACTGCGTCGGGCGAGGCGGCGGTTTTACTGACGACGCAGGATGCGGACACGGTAGGCGCGGCATCCGACACGGCGACCTCGACGGCGAACTTCAGCAACGTGTTTGCGGTGGGGAGTTCGTCTTACGGAGCGGACGGTGCGGGGAGCCAGAATATCAGTTACAGTTTGGATCTGATGGGGCCGAGCGGGAGCGATTCCGGCTTGAACAGCCACGGGGTGGACATTTTACTGAGCAAGAATGTCAGCGGCGAGATCGAGGGCAAGGCGGGCGACACGGTGGTCTTCAAGCTGAGCGTGGCGACGGATGGCGTCGTGACGTTGACGCAGAACGAAGTAATCGACCATGCGACGGACTCCGATCTGGCGAGTTTGGCCAACGGGTTAGTGAAACTGACGGGTACGGCGACCATTACCGACTATGACGGGGATGTTGCGACGGACAGCAAATACATTGATCTGGGTGGGAACATCCAGTTTGCGGATATCGGGCCGACGGCATATGCCGATGTAAACTCCGTTGTTGAAGGTGCCGTAATCACCGGCAATGTGCTGACGGATGGTACGGACGATGTCTTTGGGGCTGATGGTGCTGCAACAACAACGCCGGCAGGAGGAGTTGTTGGCGTAAAAGCCGGAAGCGATACGACAACGCCGGTAACAACCGGAGTCGGTACTGTTATTAATGGAGCGTACGGAAAACTGACCCTGAACACGGACGGTAGTTACACATACGATGGAAATCCGGATGCCATTACATCACCGCAATCCGACATATTTGTTTATACCATTCAGGATGCCGACGGCGACTTCTCAACAACAACGTTGACGATTCATTTGACGGATGGCGGTTTAGTTGCTCCGGCGGATAATGATGCTTTGGTGTACGAGAAGGCACTGGATACAGCACAAGACGGCAGCGATCTGGCGGCAAGCACCTACACAGGCAGCATTCCCGACGATGCCGGAGAAACCGATGCAGTCAATCAGCTCAATG
>JAKPPK010000109.1 GCA_029547385.1 Candidatus Latescibacterota bacterium | reverse complement strand
CCGGCATAGGAAAAACAGAAAACCGATAATCGCTAACGAAACAGAACTGCCATTTCGCCGGGTAAGTTCCGGTCACGCTCTGTGCGCATTCCGATGGAATCATTGGCCAGATGACCGTGCGTATCAATGCCCCCGCGACATCATGAACCGAACGCATTCCCTTTACAATATATGCACTTCAGCGCAAGAGTGTTACTCTCTTCTGCCAGGTTTTTTCTCCGTTTCTTACGACCACCACGTAGACGCCGCTTGCCGAGGGAACGCCCGAGGCATCCCGCCCATCCCACGTCCATTCCGGGGTCGATTGTGACCAGCGGCGAACCACCGTTCCAAGCACCGTGTAGAGGGTCGCGTCAATGGGCACGTCCGACAGCGGCCCGTGCACCCGGAATGTGATGACTGCATTGAAGGGATTCGGATACGCGGTCAGCTCGCTTGGCGCGGGAACCGAGGCTCCTCCATGCGCAACCGAAACGGGCCTTCGGACGGTAACCGCGCCGTTCGATACCGTGCAGTCCGGTGTCTGATCACCTTTCCGGACGTACGGAAGGGGGCCGCCCCCGTCCGACAGCCGTTCGATTGCAATCGCGAATACGGTGCTGTCAGGGATGTCCTGCTTTGTGAGCCCCTGCACGGAGAACAGGGTGCCCGTACCTCCCGCGGGATTGGCGACGGATCCCGAAACGCGGAACAGACCGCGCCCTGCGTCGGCGAGTGTGACTGCGTCCGCGGGAAGAAGCCCTCCCTGAACGGATACCGACTGGTAGAGCCCGGGCGGAACCGTAAGAGCAAATTGCAGCGTCGTGGTGCCGCTGAAGGAAATAAGGCCGCTGCCCTGAACCTGAATGGAACACGGGGACCCTGCGTCAACCGAGGAATCTGACGAAACAGCGATGCGGACTGGCACCATGTTCAGGTTGCGGACTCGTACAGACCCATTCTGCGCGGTACAGGGAGGCTTGTTTCGTTCGTTCAAATAGTAGAGCAGAGTGCCGTTCTGCGATAACCGTTCCAGTCGCACCTCCCCGGAGGTGTTGTCCGGAATGTTGGCCTTCGGAGTGCAACGCAGAAAGAACAACGTGCCGTTGTTTGCCAGCGGGAGTGTCCAGTAGCCCCCGACGACAATCACACTGTCACGTTTCGCGGAGCTAAACCCCGCTCCAGACGGGAGAGCTGGTCCTTTGACGGCTGCAGTATCTACCAACATGATACCGAGCGGGACGCGAACGCCGAAGTTGAAGGAGGTTACGGAGTCCAGAACGGTGACGCCGCTGATGCGTACCGGCAACAAAAACTGCTGTCCCGCTTCCACGACCGTGTCGACCGGCACGCTCAGAACGATTTCGCCAAGGGATTTCGCGCGTGCGGTGGACGGCAGAATCCACGAAGCGGCCAGGAACAGCACCAGCGTCAAGGTGTTACCGGACCGACATCGGGACCCCTTCATGTGCGCCCCCAACGGCTTTGTCATTC
>JAKPPK010000279.1 GCA_029547385.1 Candidatus Latescibacterota bacterium | reverse complement strand
TCCACCCACGACGGTGGCGCGGATGCTCAGGCCCGCGCGGAGGAAGTGGCCTCCCACATTCGCCGCCTCGGAGGACAGGCAATCATCGCGCCCGGTGACACCCGAAGCGAAGAGGACACCATCCGCATGGTTGACGCGGCGAAAAAAGCCTTCGGCGCAATCGATATCCTTGTCCTTGCAGCAGGCGGCAAGTGGAAACCTCAGCCGCTCGAGTCCGTCACCATTGATTTCTGGCGCGATGTTATGGCGGCCGAGGTTGATGCCATGTTTCTCGCGTTCAAACACGTGATTCCCGGCATGCGCGCGCGGAAATGGGGACGCATCATCGTATTCAGCATGAACGGTGCGATGACGCGGAAAACCCTCGAAGCGACGGCCGCGGACTACACTATCGGGAAAACGGCCCGCACCTGGCTCAGCCTCGCAGTTGGTCATGACGAATTTGAAAACGGAATCACCGTCAACATTATCGAACCCGGCCCCGTCGGTCACATGACATTGAACGAGGCACTTGCCGCCATCGAGCACACAGACAACGCATGGGAACAACGCGCAAAGCCGGTTGCGCACGATGCGGCCGAACTGGCTGCCTTCCTCTGCTCCGAAGCGGGCCGATTCGTCAGTCAGAGCCTGATCCGCTATCCGACCGACGGATGGTGAGAAGAACACGCCTGCGATAAACCAGGGACACCAACCACGACGTGGCGCGACTTCTCCCGGCGTTGCGCCACGTCTGTTATGTTATCCGTAGCTATCGGGTTTTGTCCGTATTCTGCCTCGGAAAGGAGCACCTCGCCTGACAATCACCCGGTTCTGGCTTAACATTCGATACAGTGGGATACAACGACATCAGTGCGATCACGGCCTGTGGTCGCCGTGATCGTCCTCCTCTGTGGCCTTGCCGAAATACCTGCCGCACCGTGCGAAGCCCTTTACTTTTGCCCCTTTACGTCCCGGCGTGAAGCGAATACTGGATTATCAGTGTTATGTAAACCGCGGAGTCGCAGCCTGTCCCCCTCTTGGTACAGCAGAGAAACAACTTGCCCGTTGCCCTGCATGGCCCGCCGGACAAGCAACCCCTTGACTGCTTCCGCGGTAGCGCGGTACAATCGGACGACAATTCCCACGGGAAATCAGTGCTGAATCACGAGCGCCAACGGGAAATCATGCGCGTCCGAACCTCCCCACCAAGCGGCCAGCAGGTCGGTGAAATCCCGTTTCCTGCCGGCAGTGATCCGTACACGCCAGTAGATCGTTTCCGCGCACAGGGACCCACGCCATGCCGCCAAAACTGAACCGAAGCCCGATTCTGTGTTTCTCCCACATCAAAGGCGGAGTCGCAAAAACGACGTGCTGCGTCAATGTCGGGGCTGGCCTTGCCGATATGGGGTATCGAACCCTGCTCGTTGACATGGATCCGCAAAGCTCGCTCACCGATGTCTTTCTGGGAAACGGCGAACCTCCGGCGGCTTCGTTGTACCAGGTGCTGTACGCCGATGGGCCGGGCCAGCGGCAGATGGCGATCAGCGATGTCATCCGGCCTGTTCGAGAAAATCTCGATATCGCGCCCGCATCGCTGGATCTCGTGCGCCTCGAGCACCTTCTCCTGCCGGAAGTGGACGGGCGCGACAGGCTCCGCCGTGCACTGCGGGGCCACGGCTACGACTTTGTCATCATCGACACGAGCCCCTCGGTAGGTATCTTGACTTCGAACGCGATGATTGCCGCAACGGACCTCATTATTCCGGTTCAAGCGAGTTACTTCGCCCTCAAAGGCATCGAGAACATCATGGAGACGTTCAATACCATCAGGGAGCGGGTGAACGAGTCGCTCAACCTCCTCGGCGTCGTCATCACCATGGTGGACAAGAGAAAACGCCACCCGAGGGAAGTAATCGCCGACCTGGTGGAGATATTCCCGCGCGAACTGATTTTCGACACACAGATCCGGGAAGTCGCCAAAGTTGAGGCGAGCCCCGGCTACCACCAGGATATCTTCTCCTTCGCCCCGGAAAGCCCCGGCGCGGACGATTTCCGCGCGTTCATACAGGAGATTCTGACGCGATGCCGAAATTCGTGACGAAAACCATCTCCCTTGGGCGCACCGGCGATAACGAACTCCGGAACCTCATCGCGCCCGACAAACGTATCGGCAAACTGGTGCCAGTAGACGAGATCACACCGAACCCCGACCAGCCCCGCAGGCATTTCGATCCGGACGCGCTCGAAGCGTTGACAGAAAGTATACGCCAGCACGGGCTGATCAACCCGATCACCGTGGACGAAAACGGCAGAATACTTGCCGGGGAGCGCCGCTACCGGGCGTGTGTCGCACTAGGTATGCGCGAGGTGCCGGTCATCCGCATGAGCGGCTCGCTGGAAGTCTCCCTGGTGGAAAACCTGCAGCGGCAAGATCTGCACCCGCTCGAGGAAGCGCGAGGATACCAGACTCTGGTGGACGCGGGGTACACCCACGAGCAGATCGCCACGCGCATCGGGAAGGACAGGTCGGTGGTCACCCACTCCCTTCGCCTGCTCGACCTCCCGGCGGATATTCAGGCCGAATGTGTGACGTCACACAACGTTACTAAGGATCAATTATTACAGATACTTGGCGCGGATAGCCCGGAGCAGCAGAGAAGAATATGGGAGGACATCAAAGCGGGGAAGTCCGCCCGTGCTCTCAAGCAGGAACGCAGTGAGGCAAAACGCCGCCGGCAGATCACGCCTCGTGTGTTCATCAACCGTGTGAGAAGCTTCAGCACCGACGCGGGAAAAATCGATGTCGCCCGGCTGAGCGATACCGAGAAGCGTGCCCTGAAAACGCACATCGAACACGCCCTTGCGCGTCTTTCGTCGCTTCTTGGCGAGCTCTGAGGCCCACCCCTCCCTGTCGAGCCCACCCCCTCGCGCAGAAAACCCGTTGACTGCGCCGCCACGCTGACCTGGAGTTGCCTGAAGCGCGATTCAGGGGACTCCAAAAGAACTCGGCCCGCCCGCGCGAGCCGAGTTCTAATCGTTGCGTGCGTACAGGTGCCCCTGAGGGTCCCCCAGCAGAAGTTCGTGCGTATCCATGAGCAGCGCCGGGATATCAAGCTTTTCCGGGCACCTGGGCAGGCACTCGCCGCATTTCGTACAGGCGGTTGCCTGTTCTCCCGGAAACCAGTGTCCGCCCCGACTGAACAGGTTGTAGCGGTATTTCCCGAACTCCTTCATGTCGTACGCTCTGGCGAGGTTGCGCAACCGCAGCGTCTCCGGAATATGAATATTCTCCGGGCAGGGCAGACACTCGTAGCACTGGGTGCAGAACGTGGTTCCGAGTGCTCGCTTCATTTCCTCGTCCAGCCTGGCGAACAGCGCGGCTTCTTCCTCGGTCCACGGCCCATCGTTGTCCGCAACGGCAAGATGCTCTTCGAACTCGTGCGGAGAGGCCGCCCCGAGGCTCAGCGTGTGAATCTCCGGATTGCCCAGCAGGAACCGGTGATTGGCCTG
>JAKPPK010000277.1 GCA_029547385.1 Candidatus Latescibacterota bacterium | reverse complement strand
CGCAGTTCATTTACGCGAAACGGACTCACTACTTCGCCTCGGGCGGCGTCCTCACGGGTGCCGTGGCAATAGTCTTGAACGCGTTAGTGACTCCGTACTGGGGAATAGGTGGCGTCATTCTTGCAAACGTAGCCGCTGCGTGCGCAGGCACGATGCTCTACTACGCGGGCGGGCGGAGGGAATTCCCGGTCGCGTACGACTGGAAGCCCGTCTGGACAAACGGTGCGCTCGTGATGGGGTACGTGGCGTGCGCGGTCGCGGCAATGTCACCGGGTGCCTCGATCAGCACCCACGTCGTCCTTTTCGCGGCGCTGATGCTTTCGCTGGGCGCTCTCGCGGCAAATCGTCGAGTATGGCACATGTTTTCGTGGAGAATTTCCAATTTCATCTCGGAAAGAACTCGCAATGGAGGTGAATCATGGTTCTGAGTTCACACGGGCGCACGAACTACGTCATCGTCCTGTCGTCCCAGGCATCGCGCTCGGAGATGCACGCCGCAACCGAGCTGCAGCGCTTCCTCGAGGAAATGACGGGAGCCCATTTCCCCTTGCTCGATGACGGGGTGCCTGTCGCGGAGAAGGAAATCGCGGTCGGCGCAGGCCGTCACACCGAGGCCCTGCTTCCCGGCGTCGACTTCGGCGCATTCGGGTCTGAGGAGCTGCTGGTCAAAACGGTGGGCGAGCGCATCGTCATAGCAGGAGGGCGTCAACGGGGGACCCTGTACGGGGTGTACCGGTTCCTTGAGATACTGGGGTGCCGTTGGTTCACCGCAAAAGTCTCCCGGATCCCGCGCGTGGAGGCCCTGACGGTGGAGCCTCTGGACACAAGGGAAAAGCCACTTTTGGAGTACCGGGAGCCGTTTTTCGCAGAGGCGTTCGACGGCGATTGGGCGGCGCGAAACCTCGCGAATTCCAACAGCGCCAGCCTCATGGCCCGGCACGGCGGGAAGGTCAGATACGGCACATTCGTGCACACGTTCGAAACGCTCTTGCCCGTCGCGAAGTACTTCGACGAGCATCCCGAGTGGTACAGCGAAATTGACGGCAAACGTATCTCTGAGCGGCCGCAGCTCTGTCTGACGAATCCGCAGGTGCTGGAAAAAGTGATTGAGGGGGTGCGCGGGTGGATCAAAGCGATGCCCGACGCCACCATTTTCAGCGTAAGCCAGAATGACTGGACGAATCCCTGCCAGTGCGCGAAATGCCGCGAAATCGACGAACGGGAAGGTACACCGCAGGGAAGTATTCTCCAGTTTGTGAACAAGGTTGCCGAGGCGATTGAAGACGAGGCGCCGCATGTGGCAATTGATACCCTCGCGTACTGGTATTCCCGCAAGCCACCGAAGACGTTGAAGCCCCGCCAAAACGTCATAATTCGTCTCTGCTCAATCGAGTGCTGCTTTGCCCACCCACTGGAATCCGAGTGCCCGGAGAACCAGAAATTCGCGGAGGATATCCGCGAATGGAGCAGAATCGCGAACCGGTTGTATGTGTGGGATTACGTCACGAACTTCCACAACTACATAATGCCGTGGCCGAATTTCAAGGTTCTGGGCGCGAACGTCCGTTTCTTCGCCCGCCACAACGTGGTCGGCCTGTTCGAACAGGG
>JAKPPK010000104.1 GCA_029547385.1 Candidatus Latescibacterota bacterium | reverse complement strand
TATCCTTCCCGTACCTGCCCCGGCATCTCCGGCCCGTTGCCGTACGCGGCGAAAAACTGCCCGATGAGTGTTTCCTTCGGCATTGTCCGGGCGACGAAGCTGCAGTTCCGCACAATCGCCTCGAACACACGATTCGCGATGATCCGATGCCCGAGGTCGTTGGGGTGGCAGTGGTCGTTGTCGATGATCCAGTCTACCCCCACCTCCGCCGCGTAGATATCGGCCAGAATGCAATCGTTCGCCTCCGCAATCTGGCGGATCACCACGTTGTAGACCTCTGTCACGTTGTAGCTGCTTTCCTCCCAGTGCGGACATTCCGTGTAGAGCACCTCGTGCATGTAGTACGTGTTCAACATGACGATGGTGGGGTCGATTCCCGCGCGGATGCGGTCAATGAGCTGCTGGTACGCCCGGCGGAACACCTCTGTGGGAGTTCCGCCGCGTGAATCGTTCAATCCGTAGGAGAGGAACACCATGTCGGGTTGAAGTGCAATCACGTCCTCGTCCACACGTTCAACAGCCGCACGGCCCCGTGAATAGGGGTACGCCGGGCACTCTGGAGTAAGCACATTGCTTCCTATACCCTGATTCACCAGTTCGATCGGCGCGCCCTGAAACTCCTCCAACATTCGCACTACCTGGTTCACCCAGCACTTTTCTTTCGCGGAAACGGAATAGCCCCACGTAGTGCTCTCGCCCAGCGCCACCACGCGGCGCACCGGTTCCGAACGCATGTCGCGTTGTCTGACGAACACCGCATACCCCTTCGAATGAGTGCCCCGGTTTGCCCATTACCCTACGAAGATCGAAGAGGAAGACAGGGAGTCCAAGGCGGCTCCCTGCATTCGCCTTCCCCCCCGCCACGGTGGCCCGTATCTTTCGGTTTGTGGCCGCGCGTTCCCGCAAGATCTCGCGAGGCCTGAACCGCGTTCGCACACCCCCCGACATCAAAGAAGGCATATGCGGTACATCCTTTTCGACATTGACGGCACCCTTACCGCGGACGGCGACGGCGGCGGTGCGGGATCAGCGGCACTCAACCATGCCTGCCGTGACCTGTTCGGCAAAGAGAACGGGTTCGACAGTATTCAGAAAGCCGGCAAAACGGATCTCATTATCCTGAAGGAAGGCTTCGCGCTGCACGGTGTGCCGTACACACCGGAAAACGCGCAGGCATTCCGCGACCGGTACCTGTACTACCTCGCGCGGTTCGTCAACGAGGACGGAAAACGTGCCCATAGCCTGCCCGGCGCGGCGGAGCTTCTCGACGCGCTGCGCGAGCGCGCCGACGACGTTGCATTTGGGCTACTGACCGGTAACTGGTCCGACGGCGCGCGGATTAAGCTCGGAAGTGTCGGGCTGGCGCACTACTTCTTCTCGAACGGCACCCGGCCGCTGGGGGCATTCGGAGAAGACGCGCCCACCCGCCCCGACCTCGTTCCCATCGCGTGGAAGCGGTTCCGCGAACGTTACGGCCGCGATGCAGAGCCCGGGGATACCGCCATTGTGGGAGACACGCCACGGGATATTGAAGCGGCGAAAGCAAACGGCGCGGCAGCTATCGGCGTCACGACCGGTCCCTATTCCCGCGCGCAACTTGAAGCCGCCGGCGCAGACGTGGTGCTGGACGGCATCGCGGATACACAGGCAGTGCTCAGGGTGCTCCTTGGCGGCGGAAAGTGAAGGCCCGCATGGGCGCTCCCTATCCCGATCCATCGGATATTACCGCGTATCCGCCTTCCGATCAGGTGGCACGGCACAACGAAGAAGCCCGGTCGGTCTGGGCGGCCTGCCGGAGCGATCAGCCCACCCGTGTTCCCTGCAGCGGCGGCATCGGGTTGCGTCAGCACCAGTCGTGGTTCGGGTATTCGCTGAAAGAGCTGTTTTTCGACCCGGAAGCTGCGTGGAAACGGCAACTGGACGTCCAGAAATTCAACCGGTGCATCGCCACGGGGGATGCCGAAATCGGCCTGCCGGAGAAATGGGCGCCTGTTGTCGTGCACTGGATGAACATCGCGGAGCCGGAATGGCTCGGGTGCCCGGTGCATTTCGAAGAACATGCCGCTCCTTGGGCGGATTTCGGCCCTCTCCGGCAGAAGAAAGAACTGCTCTACGACATGGAAATCCCGGGGGTTTTCAGCACGCCCCTCGGCAGGCGCACGCTGGAGTACATGGACTATTTCCACGACAAAGCAGCGAGGGAGGAGTTTGACGGCCGCCCGGTTGCTCCACCCACCTACGCCGGATTCTTCACACAGGGCCCGTTTGAGCTTGCCGGCCATCTCCGTGGCACCACCGAGCTCTGCGTGGACATGTACGACGATCCCACCTACTTCCACGACCTGATGGATTTCTGCACTCGGGCGATCATCCTGCGCGTCAAAACTATTTTCGGCGATCTGCTGGGAGTTCCCATGCCATTCGAGCACTTCGCGTACACCGACGACAGCATCGCCATGTTGAGCGCGGAGGCATTCCAGAAAAACGTCTGGCCCTATCACAAGCGCATGTTTGACGAACTGGCGACACCCACGTGCACGCATTTCCTGCACCTGTGCGGAACCGTGCAGCAACACATCCCCTTCCTCGCAAGTACGGGGCTTATCAACTACCTCGGCACCAGCTACCCGGTGGACATACCCCGCGCCCGGCGAGAGGCGGGCGACGACCTCTGGCTCGACACCGCGATACATGCCGACATCGTCCTGCGCGGCTCCGCTGAGGCCATAGATGCAGCCGTTGCGGCGAAACTCACGCCTGAGGCGAAAGGGAAGGGCCGGCTGGTGTTCATGGGCGGCAACTACATCGCACCGGGAACGACACTTGACAAGTTCCTGATGCTCTACGAATCGGTGAAACGACACGGGGTCTACCGCTGACAAGGAGGAACAAATGGCGGGATTCAACGGACTTGGTATGAACCTCGGTAACCTCTCGCGCCTCTCCACGGCAAAAACACGTTCGATAAGCGCGGAGAACTTTACGGGCGAAAAGGGCAAGGGCGGGATGGCGAAGGAGGGTACCGGCGCCAATGCGGCACGGGACCTCGGTCAGGGCTGGAAAATCTCCCCGTGCGTCCGCGTGAAGGCGGGCGAGACGTTCGAAATGGCGAACATTGAAGGCCCCGGCGCAATTCAGCACATCTGGCTCACCCCGAGCGGACACTGGCGGTTCCAGATTCTCCGGATCTACTGGGATAACGCAAAAACGCCGTCGGTGGAGTGCCCGGTGGGTGACTTCTTCGCCTGCGGCTGGAACCAGTACGCGCAGGTCTCTTCCCTGCCGGTGTGTGTGAATCCGGGTCGCGCGCTCAACTGCTACTGGGAGATGCCTTTCCGCAAGCGCTGCCGTATGACAATGACTAACATCGGCAAGGAAGACGTCACCCTGTTTTATCAAGTTGATTACACGCTCACCGACGTGCCGGACGATTGCGCCTACTTCCACGCACAGTTCCGCCGCACGAATCCACTGCCGTACAAAGAGGTCTACACCATCGTGGACGGAATCAAAGGGCGCGGGCAGTATGTCGGCACGTACATGGCGTGGGGAGTGAACAACTGCGGCTGGTGGGGCGAGGGCGAGATCAAGTTCTA
>JAKPPK010000262.1 GCA_029547385.1 Candidatus Latescibacterota bacterium | reverse complement strand
TCCGGGGGCCTTGCGCCGGTGCACGTTGTGCTGCCGGGTATTCCCGCAGGAACCCACAGCACCGCCGCCGCGGACAGCCCCGGAGAAAACGCACCCATGCGGGAGAACAGGTGTGCCTTTTCCATTCGCGCGCAGACGGTTCTGGCTCCGGTCGGCATGGGATCGATTCGAACTGCGGCCAACCTTGGGCTTATCGACCGCGGGTTCGTCGACGGGAAACTCCGAACGGAGACTGCGGCTCTGTGCCTCGCAGGGATCCAGCTCGTTCTCGTTCCGGGAACAATACGAGACCCGGAGGCGGTCTATCTGGAGGATTCACCCATCCGGGGGTACGGGAAACGGTTTCTCGTAACGCGATCGAACGACTTTCTTGGTGACCTTGATGTGCCCTCACGGGACACGACGCATAGCCTCCTTCCGCGGATTTCGATCGGCCTGGAAGGAAGACGCACCATCATGCAGGAGATGAGCCTCCTTGCGAAAGACGACTTGTTTCGTTATCCACAATTGCACAACAGATGTGATGTTCGTTGACGCGCTTGATCACCAGAGAGGTTGCCATCGATCATACCAGGTTTCACACCGCCAAGACACAATCGGGAGGGGAACGAAATGGGAAAGAAACACAAAGACTTGCGTCACTGGCTGAACCGGGGGGCGTTGACCGTGCTGATTCTGGTGTTCTGTGTTTCAGTTTCCGTCGCGCAGAACATCGGAAAGGACGGCGGCTCGGGTTCTGCCACGGATGAAAGGCGCGAGCTGCGGATTGGAGACAGGACGCTGGGTACGATTTCGACAAGCGGGGGTTCCATCCGTTACGGACTCAACGTGAACGCCACAAAAACCCTGACGATTCGGATGGACAAGGTCCTGGATTCCGCAATCGACCCAAAACTCACCATTTACGACTCCAATGGTTCGCAAGTCGCGACTGACGACGACGGTGGGGAGGGGCTGAACGCGCTGATCTCGGTCACGCTGCAACCCGGACAGTACGTGGTGGCAGCTCAGGCAGTGGGAACATCAAGCGGAGATTTTCTTCTCCGTGTTGAGGAACAGCAGGCTACCACCCTGTCTCTCGGAACCGCAGTGCTTGGCGAAATCACGACCAGCATGAACGAGGTTGCCTACCGCGTGAACATCCCGCGAACCACGAATCTGCGTATCCGGATGAACAAACTGCTCGGTTCTACACTCGATCCCAAAGTGACGCTTGTTGATGGCAGCGGGACGGAAATCGCAACGGATGATGACGGAGGTGGAAGTCTGAATGCCCTCCTCCAGAGGTCGGTTCCGAGCGGTGAGTACGTCGTTCGGGCCCGCAGAGTGGGCACCAGCACCGGGAAATTCATGCTCTCGGTCTATGATCAGGATGCTCCTCTGGGTGGAGCCAGTGTGCGTGTCGGTGATTCCGTCACGGAGATCATCAATGACCCGAATGTGCCAGCAGTTTTCCGTCTGACCGTGAACGACGAGTTCCAGGATTGTCGTATCACGGTGGACAAAACCGAAGGGAGCAACCTCGATCCGAATCTGATCGTGACGAACCGCAGCGGTGAGATCATTGGAAGCGACGACGACTCTGGGGAGGGCAACGGCGCATTGTTGCGATTGTCCCTCGGGCGAGGTGATTACCAGCTGTTTGTCGGCGGTTACGGAACAAC
>JAKPPK010000258.1 GCA_029547385.1 Candidatus Latescibacterota bacterium | reverse complement strand
TGTTTGTCGAGCTCCACCCCCGCAATCGGGCGAGGCAGAATCGAAGCCATGACGAAAGGGTCGAAAAGGTTCACGTGGGGCGCCACTGCGACAAATGCGCCGGTCTCGCGCCGAGGGAATTCCCCGTGCGGGACTACGCGGATGCTGAGCACTCGCAAAAGAGCCCTGCTCCACACCTGTACCACCCGAAAGAACCGCTCGGGAGCGAGTACGAACCCGCAGAGCAAAATCCACGGCGCACCCACGACGAAGACGATCCACCCGCAGAACCAACGAAAAAGAGAGGAAAGGAGTCTCATGTCTGAATCCTGGAGCAATTCAGCTCCCGTTCCCATCGGATTCAGCGGATAACCAGAATCGCCCCGGGAACAAGCTCGGCTTCCAGCGGCGTTGTGCCGGAGATGTCTCCGTCGAAAAGCACGGGCAGGGGATTGTCAGTCTCGAGAGTAAGCCTCTTGCCTCTTGCATGGGTGATTTTGGGGTGTGAAAGGATGGTGCCATTGAATATCCGTGGAAACGCCAACAGGAGGCCGGTGCGCGAGAGTTTCCCGATGGTGACGACATCAAAAAGGCCGTCGTCCACCAGTGCTCCAGGCGAAATATGCATCACGCCGCCCGTGAACTGCGAATTCCCGATGTTCACCATGGTGACAGGGCCCGAACGCACAACTCCGTCCACGGTTATCCTCATTGCCGGCGTCTTCAGGCGCGCGACCTCGATGAATACCCCTACGGAGTACCCGTGTTTGCCCATGAATTTCAGGCGGCGGTTCATCGTATCGCCCACGTTGGCCCCAAAACCCACAATCACATTGTTGATGAACCATCGTTCTGTTGGAACACCGTCCACAAGGATGCGACACCGGACAAGATCACACGGAGGCGCAGTGCCTGCGGTAATTCGCGCGATTGCGTTCGGAAGCTTCTGCTGATTGAAATCGCGGAGGAAGGAGTTCGATGTACCCAGAGGAAGCGTCGCGAGGGTTATGGTTCCGTCCGCACGCGTCTTCGCGATACCGTTGACGACCTCGTTCACGGTGCCATCACCGCCGACCGCCATGATACGCGTGTACCCTTCAGCGATTCCCTCGGCTGCCAGCGTGCTCGCGTCGCCGGGTTTCGTCGTGAAGCGTGTGGTCACTGCCAGGCCACGCCACCTGAGTTCGTCAACCGCGTCCCCTATCCGTTCTCCGCACTTGCCTCCCGCCGCGGTAGGGTTGACGATTGCGAGCCAGCGTTTTTCTTCATCCGCCATATGCGCTTCCATGCATGGGTACGACCGTTGTCGCCACGGTCTGACGGGTCTGCGCGACAGACTTGGCACTCAAGTCCCACGAACGCGTGGCGTTCAAGGTTGTTCAAGAGTACAAAACGGAGCTAGATTTACCAAACCCGCGCCAAAGGCAGTTGCTTCGGGACAGTTGGCGAGACGCCGTTGCATTTCGAGGAAGACTCGTGCTCGCGTCAGAACGTGCGACCGGTAGTGAATTGACGCTTCGTATCTTGGTGGCAACGGGCGCCTGAAACGGACGTGCCTGAAGCGGACTTCCAACTCGTTGCCGGTCTCGCGGCAGACAACGCGAATGCGGTGGGTCCGGAATGCATGAGACCCACTCAGGCGCGGGAAGATCGCCCGGCCGCCATTCCAAAGACGGAGGCCACCCGGCTCCGATTCCACATTCAGAACGGCGACCTGTTCGGCTGCAAGGCTTGCGAAGAGTGACCCGTGGAGGACGACGCGTTGCGGAAGCGAGTGCTGATGGTAATCTCGGTCGTCATGCTGTTTTCCGGGCTGGACGCAACCTCGGCACTGGACCGTCCTCTCTGGGCAACCTGCACGTTCGGCTCGCCACGGGTTGAAGTTGGGTTAGCGCTCACAGGAACGACCAATGTCTCCACATCTAACGGGAAGACCTACGTACAGCAGAATACAACCGGCAACGGCGTGCTGTCGTTTTCGGTTGCCCCGGCCCACCTCGATGGTGTAGCACACGGTGTGTTCGTCATTGTTGACGCGGATAGCGGGAGTGGGGACCTGGCTGTCAGTTACAGGGCGCAGACCAATAGCGCGTTCGTTT
>JAKPPK010000101.1 GCA_029547385.1 Candidatus Latescibacterota bacterium | reverse complement strand
TTTTGCCGTCAGGCCTTCCGGAAATCTCCATCTGGAGGAGGCCAAGATCCAGCCGAATCTGGAGGCGAGGCCGCCCGTCGTCGCCGACAATGCGTCTCACCGCCGGCCGGTCCGGTCGGAAGTCCCACCCTTCGAGGATTGGGGAAATGTCTTTGCTCACAGAACCCTCGTCAGCCTGAATAATACCGTCCTCCAGAAACCCCCTCCCTGTCAGGCGTTCGAAGTAACCGTGGATTGTGCCCGCCACAAGGGGTTCCAGCATCTGGAGTGCACGTACAAAATATACGAAGCGAGCGTTCCTGTTGGGGTTTCCGCGTGCCGTTGCACACCTCGCCGGTCGCGAAGCGAGCGGGGAAGCTCAGGTCCGCGACCGGAGTTCTTCTTACTCCGTAAGAAACTGCGTGCCGTCGTACGCCAGTTTCCCGTTCTCCCATATCTGGCCGCCGCGCAGCTCGTACCGCATGTACTGCCCCACCGTCATGTGACGCATCACTTCGCGGGGGTCCTTGTACTTTGCCGCGAGGACTTCCAGGGGCCCTTCGAAGCGCGTTCCCGGCTGCGGTTTCGTCGCCTGTTTTTCGACAACCTTGATGGGGAGGCTGGAAGAGGTATCCTGGGCGGCAAGGCGCTGCTGTTTCCGGCGAAAGCGGTCGTGATCGGTTTCGTCCTCGGTGCGTTCAGTTTCGGGGCGGTGGGCCGGCTGGTTGTAAGATGTTTCCTGAACAGGCGGGGCCTGGTTCAGTCTCCTGAGAATCTGCGTGCTGCGTGCCATCGGCAATCTCCCGTTCACCCGGCTGGCGCGCGCCAGTCTCGGGGACGCGAAAAAAAGGATCGGCGCGTTTCCGTGCCGATCCTCGTTTCGTACGTTGAAGGAGCCCCGGACGCGGAAGCATCCGAGGCCCTTACTATCGTATGGGGTGAGTGAGGGGATTCGAACCCCCGACCCTCAGATCCACAGTCTGATGCTCTAACCAACTGAGCTACACTCACCATGGTTTTCCGGTTGTGCACATGGACGGTTTCCTGAACTGCCGTCGCCCGTGGCAGCAGGAAGACAGCTAGTTAATAATAGCGAACGAAACTCACCGAGTCAACGAAACCGGCGCGTCAGACTGTGCCCGCTCGCGCGGTGCAGGCCCTTGGGGCGTAATTGCTGCAGATATCTGTTTCCAACACTCCCAGGTTCCTCAGTTGTGACTCGATTTCCGCGATTTTCTCAGGCCCGCCATAGTGCATCTGGCCGGGGTGGTGGCCGTCGGAACCCAACGAGAATTTCATTCCCTCGTCTCGTCCCATCCTGATGATCTTCCGGAAGAATTCCGGCATGATCCCGAGACGGCCCGGATTGATCTCGAATGCGGTGCCCTTGGCGGCGGCCTCCGCGAACAGCCTGCGAACACGTTTCATGTCGTATGCGGCCATGAGCCGGGGCCAGTCTATCTCCCGCCCGTCTTCCATTGTTCGGACCCCGACGTACGAAAAGGGGTGCGGGATGATCGAAGCACCGTACCGAACTGCACCCTCTGCCATTGTAAGGAAATGGTCCGCATATCCCTCTTCAGTCCGTTCGTCCGGTTGGCTTACGCACGGGAGGTGGAAATGATTCGCAGAGATGATTACATAATCCCATGTCGCCATGATTTCCGGTTCCACCGCAGGCAGGTCCGGTGCGTTCATGGAGACTTCAGAGCCTATGAGCACGCGAACGGAAGTGTCGAGTTCGTCGCGCTCTTTCATGTTCTCGACGATCAGAGGTTCCCGACCGCTCCCCGGTTCGTCTATGTGATCGCAGACGCCAATGAGCGTCAAGCCGACCGATTCGGCCTCCGCGACGGTATTCGCGATGGTGCTGTCTCGCCCTCCGCAGTTGGAACGGTGTGTGTGCGTATGCATATTTTGCCATACGAGCATTCGATGCCCTTTCGGTTGCAGGCGGATCGACACGTGGTACTCTCCAAATGGTAAACCTGGACAGTTCCCTCGCACAACGACTCCCGCTGAATGGCGTGGCCTCGTGACGGTCTCCGGGGCGCTCCTGATCGATCATTTTGTCCGGCAGTGGGCGGAACTTCACGAACGCGAGTGGGAACTCACACCTCTCCATACTCTTACGGAGAAAGCACGCCACGCCCTTGGGACGGATGGTTGCCGGGCCGCGCTTGCCTTGCTTTCCGTATGGAACCAGCATCAGCCGAAGTTTCCGACGTGGAGGCATCTGGCGGCCGACCGGCAGAGCGCTGAACAGGCGAGCGGCGAGCGGGCTGCTAGGTGGCGCGCGGGGCGACTATCCGGGTGTACGCGCATTCTCGACCTGTGCTGCGGAATCGGGGGCGATGCCATCGCTCTTTCGTCGCATTGCGAGCATCTCGTGGCGATCGACAGGGATTTTCAGCGGGCGCTCTGTGCCCGTTTCAACGTGAGTTCATTCGGCCACGGCGACCGAACCGATGTCGTTTGCTCAGATGTAGGAGCGGTTCTACCGGCAGCAGAAGCCGCCGTCCTTGATCCTGACCGGAGGCCCGGCGGCAGGCGGGTGATTCGACCGGAACTCTACGAACCGCCAGCGTGCCTATGGGCGCAGATCCGTAAATCTGTCCGGACCCTTGCCGTGAAGGTGGCGCCCGGAATCCCTTTTGATGCTATTCCGGCGGATGCGGTCCCCGAGTTCGTGGAGGACCGCGGCGAGTGCCGAGAGGCGGTTCTCTGGTTTGGTGAGCGAAAACCGCATGCAAGAACCGCCGTCATTCTCGGGGCGGGCTCCACGGTGACGGCCTCCTGCATCGACGCTTCGGCCCCTGAGTCCTTCCAAAAAGGTGAGGTCGGAAGGTTCGTGTACGACCCGTCGCCGGCGGTTGTTCGCGCGCAACTCGTCACTCACCTCGCGGCGAAGCTTTCCGCGTGGCGGCTGGACGATCGGATTGCCTACCTGTCTTCAGATTCGTTGGTGGAGACGCCATTTGCGAGGGGTTTTGAGGTTCTTTCCGTCATACCCTTCAGTCTCAAAAGATTGAGAGCACATCTGCGCGATAAGAGAGTGGGCGCCGTGGAAATAAGGACGCGGAGGTTCCCTGTGAATCCCGATGAACTGAGGCCGATGTTGGACCTCCGTGGACCGGAATCTGCAACGGTGATTCTTACCCGTGTGCGAGGAAATGCACTCGCGATTGTCTGCAGGCAAGGGAATTCCGGCGATCTCATATAAGCAGACCCCTTCGATTGTCAGATAATTACGATGGGAACGCCTTTATTTGTGTTCGATGCAAAGAGTCATACCAACAGGAGTCGCGCATGAATGCCGAATACGCGTGGGTAGAAGGTCGCCCGGTTGCCAGGGTTGATTCGCTGGGCATCAACGCGTTTCTCACCGACTGGCTTGTTCTCGACCCGTTTCCGTTCGAATTGCCCGGCGGGCTGAACCGGGAACTCTGGATCGGCAGGGCAGACGCAGTTGACGCTGATCCGACCGGCGTGGAGAGGACGGTTCGACCGCGTGAAGGGGACAAGCAACGCAACGATGCCGTCGCCGGCGGCTTCTCGGTCTGGCAGCGACTTATCGGTTCCACAGTCCATGATTTGAAAAGCCGTTATCCGGGCTTTTCCAGTGCGCTGGTGTACGCGGCGACGTACCTCCACGCAGACACCGACACGATTCTGGCCTTCTGTATCGACGACTGGGAGATATATCGCTCGTGTACGGCACAGTTGCTCCTCGATGGCGTGGAGGTGTGCTTTGGTCCTTCGCCCGCCGTGGTAAGGATTCCGGCGGGCACGCACTGCCTTATTGCGAAGATCGGCGGCGGCAGCGGGAGCGGGTTTGCCTGGAAGCTTTCGGTGAGGGCGGGACGTGTGGAGACCACACCTGCCGGCTGGGGTGTTTCACTGGCCCGATTGCCGGGGTTCTGGCGTGGCGAGGAATGCGCTCCTGAGGTAGAGGTTGACGTGGTGCTTGTCAACCCGACCGGTTCGCCTCTCGAAGCAGGCAAAATTGCCGCGAACCTTTGTGGACAAACTCAGGGAGCGCTGAGCGAGAACCATTTCCTCGACCCATGGCAGGCAAAAGCAATCAGAATCGGCGCCCCGCTGGGCGCGTGCTCACCCGAGTCTGTGACGACCGTTGAACTCACCTTTTGCGGCAGAACCGTTGCATTCCCGGCGACGGTCCCCCGGTTGCTTCCTCCCTGCACGATCCACGTGCTGGAGGGATTTCATTGCGACCCCGTCTGGGTGAGCGATCAGAGACACTACAACCTGATTTCTCTGGAAAACGTGAAAATGCAGGTGGATGCGTGTCTCGTGGACCCGGGATATCGCGCGTTCGTGCACGAACTCGATTACTTGAAATCGTTTGTGGACGAGTACCCCGATTATCGCGCCAAAGTGTTCGAACTCGTTGCGTCGGGCCAGCTGATTGTGGGCAGTTCGTACAGCGAACCGAATGAAAACAATATCTCCGGCGAAGCGATCATCCGGAACATCATCTACGGGCAAGGTTACCACCGCCATTTTCTGGGCGGTGACCCGAGGGTGTATCACGCATGGGACGTGTTCGGCCACATTCCTCAACTCAGCCAGATACTTGCGCGTTCCGGGCACCGCGCCGCGCTATGGTCGAAAAGCATCCTTGGCTTCCCGCCGCTGTTCCGTCATATGTCGCTTGACGGAACGGTTCTGCCGCACATCAGGACGCACTACACGTGGTACAGCAACAGCCTCGACAACCTGCGGACCATCTCGGAACCGGTTGTTCGGGAGAAACAATCGTTTGGCTGGCACCGGCATCTGATGGTAGAGGCTTCCGATTTCACGCCACCGAGTGCGTGGATGATCGGCAGAACCGCCGAGATGGCCGCGTCATACCCCAGAATTCTCATGACGGGGCCGGAAGAGTTTCTCGACGGGCTGACAGCAGACGGGGCGCGCCTTCCGCTGACGAGCCGCAATCCCTCGCAGCATCACGTGGGAACATTCCACACGCGAGTGGAACTCAAACTGGCAAACCGGCTTGCAGAGAACATGCTCTTCGCGGCGGAAATCTGGTCTACGTTTTCCGGTATACTCGGGGCGGAGTATCCGGACCACCTGATTGACAAAGCGTGGCGTCAGCTCTTGTTCGGTCAACACCACGATGCCATCACGGGAACCCCCTGCGATGTTTCCTACCTCGATTTGATGGCCGGATACCGCGAAGCCCTCAGGCTCGCACGGGGAGTGCTCGAAGACGCCACAACGTACATCGCCGACGCAGTTACGGTTTCGCGGGACGGCACTTCAGTCGTCGCATTCAACCCGCTCGCGTGGGAGCGCGACGGCGTGATTACGATCCAGAAACCGGAGGGGTTTGAAGGAATAGAGGTCAGGAATCAGGATGGGACGTCTCTGCCTTGCTTCGCCAACGAGACAACGGTCGAGATTCTGGCCAAGAAGATTCCGAGTGTTGGCTATTCGACTCTGGACCTCCTGCCCGCGCCTGCGCGATCTGAACCCACGGTTACCCGGTGCGATGTGCTGGAAAACGAATACTGGCGTATGGAACTCGATCCCGCGCGTGGTGGGGGAATCGTGAGCCTGTTCGACAAGGAACAGGGCAAAGAGATCGTCGATAGTGCTCTCGGAGTCGGAAATGATCTTCTTGCACTCGGCAATGGACCCAATCCGTGGGAGTTTCACACGACCGGTGAGCGGGTTGCGGCATCCGATTCTCCCGCCGTTGTAGAAGTACATACCACGCCGACTTCCCAGACCGCAGTGGTTTCCGGCAGACTGGGAGAGATTTGTTCGTACCGCCGCACGCTGACACTGCGCCCCGGGAGCAGAACGATAGAAGCGTCCGTAGTTCTTTCTGGTTACCGGGCCAACGGGCATCAGTTCGTAGCGACTTTTCCGACCGCGTTGCAGGGCGCGCTTCCGATTTTCGAAGACAAATTCGGTTCCGTTGTTGCGCGCAGGGGCAAGGTGCGTTATGACTACCGAACTTCCGGGTCTCATCGTGCCTCTGATTGTGCGATTTTCCCCGTGTACAACTGGGTCGAGGCCGGTTGGTCGGCAACTGCGGAGGTACCGGGCACAGGTGCCGAGGGGCGTCTGAACATCGGCATGATGGGGATAATTATCCCTCATGATTCCGCGGTCGAGGATGCCGCTGAACCTTTGCTCAAGGCGCTGAACAGGGTCGGTGTCACCTCGACGTTCTATTTCGACGACGATGACGAACCGAGGAAGAAGGAGCTCGACCTCAACGGGTACGGTGAGCTGTTTTACCATCATCTTTCGGATGACACCACCCAGGGACGAGTGCGTGATCTGGGAATGGCGGCGCAATGGATGGCTGTTTCGGTTGCCGGTGAGAACGCGTATGTCGAACAGCTTCTCGCCCGTCTCCCCGGCGAGGTGAGCCGTTCGCTCTCCGCACAGCGCGACGCGGGTGGCTGGGGAGTTGTCCTGGTGGAGGATGATCGGGTTCCCGAGGCATGGGGGACGATGCCGGTGATTGTGATATCGGCAGTATCGCGAGAAGCCGCGGCGTCAGCGTTCCGTGCCATCAGCCAGAGTCTCGACACCAGTTCGAGCATCCGGCTTCCCGCAGGAACGGATTTCCGCACCACGAAAACGCCACTTGACGACTACGGTTTTGCCGTTCTGACCTCCGGCACGGGCGCCGCGACCATGGAACCAGACGGAACGCTCACTCTGTTCCTCGGTAGAACATCGGATTGGGCTCAGAAGAACATGATTGGGAGGGAAATCAACCCGGAGCGGCGGGACATGGCATTCCATTACGGATTCTACGGTCACGCGGGATCGTGGCGCGACGGGAACGTGGTACGGGCAGGGTACGAGTTCAACAACCCCCTAACGGCAGTGGTCCCGTCCAGGAGCACTGTAGCGCGTCTTCCCAAGACCCAGAGTTTTCTGTCGCTTACCGGTACGGGAGCAGTGGTGACCGCCGTGAAACCGGCAGGCAATCCTCTGGCGCGGTTTGAGAACACACCGAGTGATCCCCGGAACGGGATCGTTGTCCGGGCGTATGAGGCCCTTGGAAGGTCCGAAAGGATCGAACTGAGATTGTTTTCGGGCATAGCGCGCGCGTCGGAGACGGATCTTGTGGAGAACGATGTCACCTCCGTGCCAGTGGATGGGGGTGCGGTTGCGCGCGAGCTCGCGCCATTTTCCATCAACACCTTCAGGGTAATTCCGGTTGAGAAAGACCGAAGTGGGGGTGTTCAGCCTTCCGTCCGTGACTGGCGGCCGGACCACGTGGTCTGGTGCCGTTACTACCAGCACAACGTGGGAGCGCACCCGACAGGGTATCTCCCGGTCGGCATCTACATCGACGGCGAGCTTCCGATTGAGAACCGGGGCGGGCAGTTCCCGACCGTCGGACGGTGCAGGGTGTGGATAGTGAACAACAGCACGGATCGCGCGATTTACGGTACGGCCCGCCTGCTGGCACCCGACCATTGGACGCTTCATCCGGCGGAAATCCCGTACGAACTGGGTCCTCGAGAGCACGTGACAACGGAAGTGGTGGTTGCCTTCGACTGCAGGCCGCGCGTCGGCATGATAAAGGCCCGAATGGAATACGATGGAGTGGTATACCAGGACGTTCTGGAAGCCGGGTTCAAAACCGTGAGTCGCGGAGTTGCTACCGAACGGGGAGCAGTTCGGTACAACGGGTGGGAAGTGGTCAAAGAGCGGGAACCGGAATGGACGGTTCTGCGGAACGCGGAGGATATTATCGCTCGAATTCGGAATCCATGGCTCCAGCCGCTGGAAGCGGAGGTTGCGGTCATCAGCCCGATGGAAATGTGGGGTCGGGACGCGGGGTCGTACGGTTTGTGTGCCCTGGAACCGGATACGGCGGCGATGACATTGCGTCCGAGGGAAACGCGCGAGATTCGTTTCCGTGTCAGCGTCGGGGAAAAGCCGAGCCCGACGTTCTGGGCGTGGGCGAAACTCATGTGCAACGGGAAATGTGCGTATTTGCCGGTTCCCGGCACGACCGCGTGATGGCCGGAATCATGGCATTTGAGGAACCGCAGAACAGGGCTGCGTAATGAACGCACGATTTTCTTCCATTCGGGTGTTGACATCCGATGCCAGGGTGCGTATACTTAACTGTCCCAACGCGGGGTGGAGCAGTTGGTAGCTCGCCAGGCTCATAACCTGGAGGTCGGAGGTTCAAATCCTTCCCCCGCTACCTTGATCACAACACCTGTCGCATTGTTTTGTCGCGCGACGGAGAGTATAGGGAACGCGTAAGGTTGATCACGACCGCTGTTTGCAGTCCTTGGGTTGCTTCATCCCTCGGGTTCCTGACGATCTATGATCATGCTCCTGCGTACGCCTGTGCCGTGAGGTGCGGGCGTTCTTTTTTGCAGCCTGCCGCGTCCACCAAGCCGTGGTTTACCTCGCGCGGGTTGCATGTTCGCGAAGAAGGAGGTGGGGGTAGAGCATAGTCGTCTGTGGTTCGTGTAGAGCACGCGTTTTGGTAAGGAAGACTACCTCTTTGGACGTGTATCAGCGTGGAATTTGTCCAACCGTCGTCGGTATCCGGCAGAACGGCGCAGGTTCACGTTGACAGTTCGATCACAAGGGGGAAGGCTGCCAAAAGTCCCGCGTGAGCGGGGTAGTAAGTCTGTGGTCGAGAACACGCAGGGCTGGAGCCCTGTGCACTCGTCACGCAACCTGGGCAATGCCCGAGGAAAGGTCAGCAAATGGCAACTGGAACAGTGAAGTGGTTCAACCACACCAAGGGTTATGGGTTCATCCGTCCGGAAAGCGGTGAAGACTTGTTTGTGCACGTTACGAACGTGGACCAGGCCGACGCCAAGCGGATTTCCGATGGCGACGCGGTGGAATTTGACGTTCGTCCGGGCCGCAAGGGTCAGGAAGCATACAACGTCCGTCTGGCGCATTAAGCCCTGACGAATCTGCGCAATGCGCCCGTCCTTGACTTTTCAGGGGCGGGCGTGTTTTTTGTACGCAGTTCGTCTCAACAATAGTCCATTTGTCTCTCTATTGTATTTGAGAGCGATGCCGACGACGGTTCTGGCGAAGCTCCAAACTCGAACGCACGATGTGCCGGAGGGATGTCACATGATTCGTCGTACACGAATAGGAGTGTTGTATGGGGCGCTGGTTCTTGCGCTGGTGGCCGGAGGATGTAACATCTTCGGCTCATCCGAGAAAGAGCCGGGCTCCGAAGCTGCGCGGTATCAGCAGGAACTGGCGGATTTCCTCGCGTTGAACAGCACCAGCACGATATCATCTGATGTGCTGCTTGCGCTCGCCAAAGAATCGCGCCAGGCCGCGGGAATCGGTATCCTGCAGATTTCGCGCGAATTGAGCCAAAGCAGTACCAGTTCGAGCACCAGTTTCCCGTTTGACAGCCTTTCCGCGGCGGAACGCGCGGAAAAGCTGGCCAACCTGCAGGCAATGGACCAGGCTCTTGCGCTGCTGCTGTACGCGAACATGGCGCAGGCAGGGACGGGTTCGAAGGTTGCCGTAGACCCGCTTTCAGATACCTATCTGCAGCAGAAAGCGCGAAACGTGAACTTGAGCGGAACGTTTGACGTGTGCAGCGTGTATCCCGATTTCCTTGTGGTGCGGATCCTGCGTCTTATGATTGAATTCCGGACCAGGCTGGATGCAATCGGGACAGATTTCCGCGTGGTGGGTGTAACGGGTGGCTACAGGGTGCAGTACACCGGGGCAGGCACGGTTCCGACTGCCAAAGCAATTGCCGTGAACAATGCAATTGACTGGTTGACCAACCCGACGAACGGCGTGCTGTCGGTGCAGATCAACGCGATACTTGATCCGCAATCAGCCTTCGGGTGCGAGTCGCCACTGAGCGACATCATAGACCTGAACAAGGTCCGGTCGTACATCAACACGGTGGTGGTTGCGAGCCTGAAGCGGTCGAAATTCCCGGTAGCGAAGCCCGCCGCCGAAGACGTCGTGGTTGGCGAGTAGACACGTAAGGAGAACCAGCAATGAAGCGCGCATTGACTTTCGCATCTTTGATTGCGGCCTCTGTTGCGGTGGTGCCTTCGGTGTCCTCTGCCAGTGTACCGCACAGTTTTCGTCACGAGGTGTTTGCGCTCGGGATGGGTGGAGCCTACACGGCTGGAGCGTGGCGCGGGTCGGCGCTGTTCTATAACCCGGCGTCCGTTGCCGCGAAGCGGTTCCACATGAACGTTCCGGTGCGGTTTGAATTCGGAGGCGTCGGCGGCCTGACCCAGATGAAGGACGTCGTGAACTTTTTCAAGGACAACAAGTCGGACCTCGAACGGATTGACCAGTTGCCTTCCTGGCGAGTCGCTGAACTTGACCGGGAAGCGGAGAAGCTGGATGGCAAGGGCGGCACGATACGGGCATTCCCCGCGATCCGCCTCGGATGGAGAGGAGTGGGGATTCAGTCATACGCCGTTTTTGATGGCACCCCGCAGATGAACTCCGGCGTGTTCCAGCCACGGCTGGATCTGAACGCGTACAGCGACATAGGGGTTATCGCCGCGTACGGTAGGCCGGTGAACCTTGGGATGCTCTGGTACGCCGGCGCCAGCGTGAAGTACTTCAACCGGTGGCAGACGATTCGGAGCTTCTCACTGGAGGACGCGGTCAATACGCCGGGTCTTGGTGACGTCGTCGACCTCAAGAACCGGCAGACCGGTATCGGCGTGGACCTTGGTGCACTGGTTCCGGTCACCCGCAAAGTGACTCTCGGAGTGGTTGCGCAGGATGCGGTCACAATGGGTGATGTCAACCCAGACATGTCACTGAACCTGGGCGTTCATTACCGGGTTCTGCCACGGCTGAACCTCGTGGCTGATTACCGTGACCTTCTGAATGCGTCGGACGTCTCGGTCCCCATGCATGTTCACATGGGTGGGGAGCTTGATCTGACCCTGTTGAGGCTTCGGGGTGGTTTCTATCAGGGGTACCCGACCGCGGGTGTGGGTGTCAACCTCTGGCTGATCAAGCTCGATGCCGTGTACTACGGCCGCGAACGAGGGTCCAAACTTGGGTACGAACCTGAGGACAACGTGGCCGTTGAGCTTCAGATAGGTCTTGATTGACCCTGATTTGTCCTGACCGAAGATGAAGTGTCCCCCGCGGTATATCGCGGGGGACACTTTTTTTCGAATCAGGCGCGCGTTGACAGGTATTGCCTGAGGCTTTCCTGCCAGGGAGGCATAGTGTCGCCGACCGTCAGCTCGAGCATCAGGTTGCGAAGGATTGTCGAGGCAGGCCGGGGCGCCGGCCTGGCGTACGCAGACATCGTTGTCGGGGTGACGGAAACATTCAGGTCTGCCTGCCGGAATATTTCCTCCGCGAATTCGAACCACGAGCACGAACCGTTGCCGGTAATGTGATAGAGCCCGAATGCGCGCGTTTCCAGGAGAGTATGAAGCGCTCGGGCGACGTCCGCACAGAACGTGGGTGTTCCGACCTGGTCAGTGACAACAGATACCGCCCCTTTTTCCTTTGCCGCGTGGAGCATGGCTTCCACGAAATTCCTTCCTCCGTGGCCAACAAGCCACGCGACCCGAACGAGAAAAAAACGCGTACAGTGGTCTCGTACCGCAGTTTCACCCGCAACCTTGCTCCTTGCGTATACCCCAAGGGGGTTGACCGCGTCATACTCCAGATAGGGTGTTGTCTTCTTGCCGTCGAAGACGTAGTCGGTGGAAAAATGAACCAGCGCGGCATTCTGCTCCTCAGCCGCGATGGCGAGATTCCTTGGGCCCAGCGCGTTCACACGGTAGGCGTCTTCCACGTGGGTTTCGGCATCGTCAACGCGATTGTACGCCGCGCAGTTGACTACCACGTCAGGAGCGTGCGCCCTCACTGCGCCGCGCACGTTCTCGAGCGCGGACACATCCAGTTCCTGCCTCGTGAGAGCGATGAGTTCATGTCGCGATGACCACTGCCGGGCAAGCTCGCGAGCGAGCATCCCGCCGGAGCCGACTATCATGATTTTCACGGCACAACTCCCGCGCAATGTACGCTCAATCCATGGGCGGTGGCGGCAATGCGGAAAGCCCCTGTAACGAAGGCTTCCCCGCACGGAGCCACGCTTCATACCAGAAACCTGCGACGGCTGAGGCAGCAAGGTTCATTCGGAACTGCGCCAACCAGCCGATGCGGTTCCACAGCTCCTGATCATACGGCGGATCTGCGGATCGTTCCCCGCGGGGTCCCGGAATAGGCGGCCGAAACGACTGCCGTACCGCGGTGTCGGCGCGGAGGATGGTATCAACATCCGTGTAGGAAGCCATCACGATCTGCCATGTATTCTCGAGCGGATCCGTGATCCGAGCGGGAAGGCCCGGTTTCATCCATATCGCCGTGGCGTTCTGGTCGATCATCCACCATTCGAAGCGCAAATGCACCCCACGGTTTCCGGACAACTGCCCGTCGTAGTTCACCGTCGTGTGCATGGGCATGTACGCATCGGCGACATAATGCCCGAGGGCCGACAGGAACACGAGCGTGCTGTCGTTCGGGTCGGCGAGGGAACTGACGGTACGGCGGAAATATGCGTCAACGTGCCAGGGAAGAGTGCCCATTTTCTTCAGACTGTCCGGTCCCAGTCTCCGCAAAGCAGTGGCATAGTCGCGAGGGAAGTTGGGAAAGGGGTATCCCGAACGGTCGCCGAGTTCCAGATCCACGTAGTGACGTGGTCGCTCATCCGGATCGTGGCGCCACACGTCCGGTGCATGAGATTGTGCGACAAGCGCCGCACGATACGGTGCCAGTACGACTTGCATATCGGCAGGCAGAATGTCTATCGCGGCGGCGGTGATCATCTGATGGGCTTTGTATCCCCACGAATAGCCAGTTGCCGGGGACAGCAAGAGCACGACGACAAGAAATCTGCGAAATGCCGGGAGAAACTTCATCGGGTTGCCTCGTTTCTGCGGGCCCACCACCAGACATGTGCGGCCAATGCGAGGAGGAAAAGGTCGAACACGAGGTGTTGCAACAGATTGTTGCGGGCATCCGCGGTTGTGCCGGTGTCAAGGCACCCACAATTGAT
>JAKPPK010000229.1 GCA_029547385.1 Candidatus Latescibacterota bacterium | reverse complement strand
ATCGCGCGTGAGCGAGGTTGCGGGGGTTCGCGAAGAGATCGTTCGCCAGCAACGGGTTCTCGCAGGCTCTCGTGACGTAGTGATGGAAGGCCGTGATATTGGTACGGTGGTTTTTCCGAACGCGGAAGTGAAAGTCTTCCTTGTCGCTGATCCGGTCACCAGGGCGCGGAGACGAAAAGCGGAACTGGAACAGCGAGGAATTGTAAGACCCCTGGAAGAGGTTCTTTCCGAAATCGTCAGGCGGGATGAGTATGATTCGAGTCGCGCAGTTTCTCCGCTGAAACGCGCCGAGGGCGCCGAGGATCTGGACACTTCTGAGTTGTCCATTCAACAGCAGGTTGACGAAGTAGTTGCACGAGTGCGCAGATATCTGGAAAAGGTGCACACAACGTGACGAACCAGCCGTCGCCGTACTCTTTCTGGTCACGCGTGCTTTATCGGATCATATGGTCAATCATCAGGTTTTTCCTGGTGGTGGCATTTCGTATCAAGGTATCAGGGCGTGAAAACGAGCGGATGCACGGACGCGTGATATATGCATCCAATCACATTTCCGCGTTGGATCCTCCCGTTGTGGGAGCATCGTTAAAACGCCAGCTCATGTATCTCGCGAAACAGGAGCTTTTCGCGATCCCGATTTTTGGCCGCATCATCCGTGCCCTCCATGCGCGACCGGTGAACCGCGCCGGGTACACTCGAGGCGCGCTGGAGGTGATGAAAGCGGCCCTTGAAAAGGATGAAGGAGTGCTTGTGTTCCCCGAAGGGACCCGTCAGAAAGACGGCAGACTCGGGGAAGGCAAAGTGGGTGTCGGGATGCTCGCGGTTTGGACGGGGGCACCGGTTGTTCCGGTGTACGTCAGTGGCACCGCGAATGTCTGGAAGGCGCTTTCGGGCCGTTGCCGTTTCCGCGTTGCGCTGGGGCGCGTCGTGGAACCGCCTGACGTCTCGGATCCGCAGGAACGCAAACGGGCTTATCAGACGGTGACGGATGCCGTGATGGCGGAAATCGCTCGCCTGAAAGCCGAGGTAGACGAGAAGCAGTAACCACCATTCTTCCACGTCATCAGCAACGTTCTTCAGTTGCGATGACGTGCCGCGCAGACAGGACGACCGTGCTCGCGCCACCGGGATACGAGCGTCCGGGAAGGAAACCACAATGGCAGAAGAACAGATCATCCCGAGTGCAGCGGAACCTGCGCCCGTGGAACAACCCGCCGCGGACAAGGCGCCCGTTCAGGCAACGAAAGAAGAGCGAACACCCGCCAGGGTCAAGTTCGTTTCTGACGTGAACGAGCTCCCCCGGGACGACGAGTATGCTTCCGAGGAGTATGAACAGCTCATCAGCAAGTACGAGTCGTCGTTCGCTGTCAAAGAAGGCGAAATCGTAAAGGGTAAAGTCCTGCGGATCGAGAACGATGAAGTCATCGTGGACATCGGTTTCAAATCCGAGGGATCAATAAAGCTCGCCGAATTCACCGACCCGTCGGAAGCACAGGTCGGGAACGAGATCGAGGTTTTTGTTGAGGAAATCGAGGACCAGGAAGGCCAGGTCGTGGTTTCCAAACAGAAGGCCGATTTCATGCGGGTATGGGACCGGATCAAAGAAGCCTTTGACTCAGGCCAACCGGTTGCTGGGACGCTTACGAAACGGATTAAGGGTGGCATCGTCGTTGATCTGTTCGGTGTTGACGCCTTCCTGCCGGGCTCGCAGATTGACCTGCGTCAGGTAAAGAACTTCGAACAATATCTCGGCAAGACGTTCGACTTCCGTATCATAAAGCTTAACAAGAACCGGCGGAACATTGTAGTCAGCCGGCGTGTGCTTCTCGAGGAAGAGCGCGAGACAATGCGTGACGAGTTGCTGAAAACTCTCGAGAAGGATCAGATACGCGAAGGATTGGTCAAGAATATCACCGATTTCGGTGCTTTCATTGATCTCGGCGGCGTGGACGGTCTTCTACATATCACCGACATGTCCTGGGGGCGGATAAACCACCCGTCGGAAGTGGTGAAGATAGGCGATCACATCCGGGTGAAGGTGCTCAATTACGACAAGGAACGCGGTCGGATTTCCCTCGGCTTGAAGCAACTTGCGCAGTACCCATGGAAGGGTGTGCAGGAGCGGTATCCGGTGAGCAGCCGCGTGAAGGGGCGCGTCGTATCCATCACGGATTACGGAGCTTTTGTCGAACTTGAAGAGGGCGTTGAAGGCCTGATCCACGTATCGGAGATGTCGTGGACGCAGCACGTTCGCCATCCTTCGAAGGTTCTCAATATTGGCGATGAAGTAGAAGCTCTCGTGCTGCGGGTTGACGAGGCGAATGAGAAGATCAGCCTCGGGCTCAAACAGACGCAGCCCGATCCGTGGGAAACGCTGGATGAGCGCTATCCAGTGGGGACCAAGTTGATTGGCAAAGTCCGAAACATCACCAACTTCGGGGCGTTTGTCGAAATCGAAGAAGGCATTGACGGGTTGGTCCATATATCGGATCTCTCATGGACCAAACGGATCAAGCACCCGTCAGAGGTCGTCAAGAAGGGTGATGACCTACCCGTGGTGGTTCTCAATATCGACAAAGAGCAACGCAGGATTTCCCTTTCCCACAAGCACTGTGAAGAGAACCCGTGGGATAGCCTTGAGGCTCAGTATCAGCCCGGCGTCCAGACCTCCGGAGTCATAAGCCGTGTAACGGACAAAGGCGTGGTGGTTGATCTCGAGGGCGACGTGGAAGGATTTATTCCGGTGAGTCAGCTCGGCATCGAGGACATGAGGACTCCTGAAGAGCACTTCAGCCCCGGAGAGACTCTCAACATGGTGGTCGTGGAGTTCGATCGCGAACAGAAACGAATCGTGTTGAGTGTGAAACGGTACCTTGAGCACCAATCAGAAGAGGAACTGAAGGAGTACCTCGCGGCTCATGTGCAACGCCCGATCACAATTGCGGACGCAGTGGAAGCGAAGGGAGAGGATTTCCCTGAAGCTGCCGAGGGTGCGACGGAAGAGCCTGTGGATGCTGTTCACGATGACGAACCGGCAGACAGGGAAGATGCAACGCCTGCCTCGTCGGATGAACAACCCGAAGGGTAGCAGGAACAAGTGGTTTGTCACGAACGCGTGTGCCATGAGGTCAGGGGGTGCTTCGAACACCCCCTGACCATTTGTGCCCTGTGGCTGGTATAGCTGCGATATTGCGCATATATCTGGGGAGTGTCGCAAACCGGGAGCATTTCTCCCCGGACCGCGAGTCTGTTTGCCGAAAATAGAAGTCGTTCTTCCCAGGAATTTTGATACAACCCGCAAGGGCCCGGGTCCACTTCCGAACAAGGGATCCAAGGTCCCGGCAGAAGTGTTTGCGTCAGCCTGACCTCAGTCTATTTGGAGGTACCTGAATTGGCTCACCTGACGGTGCGTCGCTGGTGGCTCTGGATTACCGTTCTTCTGGTTGCCGTGGTGTTCGTCGCGGTGATTTCGGTGGGCCTGGGGTCTACATGGGTTCCCGCGAGCGACGTTCTGGCAGCGTTCGGCTCTTCGAGAGGCGTCAACGCCGTTATCGTGCGGGAAGTCCGGCTTCCCCGTGTGCTGCTCGCCGGGGTGGTTGGAGGAGGCCTTGCGGTTGCCGGTGTCGTGTTTCAGGCGCTTCTTCGGAACTCACTTGCCGATCCGTTCGTGCTGGGCATATCGGGCGGCGCAGGACTGGGCGCGGTGATCGCGGTATCCATCGGGGGTGGCGTGAGTATCGCCGGGTTGGCCGGTGTGCCGCTGTTCGCCTTCTTTGGTGCGCTGATCGCGATCATCGTGGTCTACCTGTTCGCGCGGGGCGGTGGCCGGGTTAACCTCCATACGATGCTGCTGGCGGGGGTGGTCACAAATTCCGTCTGTTCTTCTGCCATCATGGCGCTGACGATAACTCTATCGTACGACCAGTTGCAGACAGTGATGTTCTGGTTGATGGGGCATCTGAGCACGATGCCGCTTCCGCTCGTAGGAAAACTTGCTCTTTACGTGGGAATCGGGCTCGTTTTTCTCATGGCAATCGGGCGCGATTTGAATCAGATGAGTCTGGGTGAGTCACAGGCTGCCACGCTCGGGACAAACGTGGAATCGGTGAAACGGATCGCGTTTGTCGGCGCCTCACTGGTGACGGGTGCTTCGGTGGCGGCAGCGGGGTTAATCGGGTTTGTCGGTTTGATTATTCCACACGCGGTACGGATTTCGACCGGCCCGGATCATCGTTTGCTCATTCCGGCCAGTTTTCTCGCAGGTGCTGCGTTTCTGATGCTGGCAGACGCGCTGGCGCGGACCGTGATAGCACCGACGGAGTTGCCTGTGGGCGTTATTACCGCGCTGATCGGCGGCCCCGTGTTTCTCGTACTCCTCAAGCAACGGATGAAACGGTAACTATCGGAAGGGAAGAGGAAATGGAACACTCGCCTCTGCGCGTCGCCATAGTGGGTCAAGGGCGTTCTGGTTACGACATTCACGTCGCTCGATTGAGGAACGATTCAAGGTTCAGAATTGTCGCGGTCGCGGACTTCGACAAAGCTCGTCGGGAACAAAGCGCACGAGAACTCGGATGCAAAACATACCGCACTCACGCCGAAATGTTGCGACGAACCGACGCCGAGTTGGTCATTGTGTCTTCTTACTCGTTTTCACACGCTCCGATCGCATGCCAGGCACTCGAGGCGGGCAAACACGTGTTGGTGGAAAAGCCGATTGCAATGAATACCCGCTGGGTGGACAGGATGATTCGCGCGCGGGATCAATCCGGCAAGTGTCTGTTCCCTTTCCACAACTACCGTTACACGAAGGAATACCTTCATCTGAAGGAGATGATTGCTTCCGGCATACTGGGGGATGTGTTCGAGATTCGGATGCGCGCTCTGGCTTTCTCGCGCCGAAACGACTGGCAGACGACCAGACTGTACGGCGGAGGGGTACTCAACAACACGTGCCCGCATTTCCTCGACCTTCTTCTGCAAATGCTGCAATCCCCGGTGGCAGAGGTGTTTACGGACCTCAAACTCGTCCAGAATGTCGGAGACGTCGAGAACCACGTCAGGGTCATTATTAAAGGCAGAAATGGGCGTATCGCGGACATGCTCGTTTCTTCCGCGGACGCCTTTCCTGAGCCCAAATGGACCATACTCGGAAGCAATGGCACCCTGATCTGCGACGGAAAAACAAGCGAACTCCGTTACTTCGACCCCGGGGACTTGCAGAAAGGGTACGGCGTCAGGCGAGGGCCCTCCCCCAACCGCAGTTACGATTTCGCGGACTCAATTCCGTGGAAGCAGAAAACTGTCGCGGCCGAATCACACGTTCCCCACGATCTCCATGACAATGTGTTTGCTGTTCTGCGGGAAAACGCCGCACAGGATATCACGGTCGAGGACGTCCGCGACGTGGTAGCGATCACCGAGCGAGCGAGGCGGAAGGACGGGTTCTATGGCGGAGTATCCCGGGCGTACAACCCCGAGCGTTAACTCTCTTCCCGAAGCCGGAATTGCCCGCCAATCCGAGGAACGGAGCGACTCGTTGCGGCAAATCCGCTGCGCAGGACTCGACCCGTGTGATGTTGTTGGGTAACTTTCATTTGTCGTAAATGGGAAAGCCGTTGATAATCCGCGCTTTCCCGGCGCCAGTTCCTGCAACCGCGCGCTGGCGCCTTCTTTCATTTTCCTTCGGTACGTTCTATGCTCGTTACGCACGATGAACTGCACGATTACGGAGAAATCACGCCCCGGTCGGTGTTGTTTGGCGCCGTGGCATGCGCGTTGATAAGCGTTCTTCTTCCCACGTCAGAGTACTTGATCGGCGCTTCCCGCATGAACCTGAGCCAACTTCCCGTTGGCGCGTTCGGTCTTTTTTTCACGATTGTTCTGGTGAATATCGGGATAGGGCGCTTCTTTCCGACATGGGCTCTGTCACCGGCCGAGGTTCTCGCGGTTTTCGCGATGGCGTTGATCGGGGCCGTGATGGCGACGGCCGATCTTCTCGGGTGGGTGTTTGCGGTAGATGCAGTTCCGTACTACCTCGCCACGCCGGAAAATCGGTGGATGGATGATCTCTGGCCGCATCTCAGGCAATGGGCGGTGGTTCAGGGGCCCAGCGAGGAACTACGGTGGGCCTTCGTGGGAATGCCCAGCGGAGTAGCCATTCCCTGGCGCATCTGGGTGGTTCCGGCATTCTGGTGGGGCACTTTCGTCGGTGCCGTTGCATTCGGGTCAATTTGTCTTGCCTCCATCATGCGCAGGCAATGGGCCGAACACGAGCGTCTTGCGTTTCCACTCGCGCAGGTGCCCCTCGATATCATGGGGAACCCGGGCGGGCGGTTCAACATACCGGCGATGATGAGGAAACGCGCGTTCTGGATAGGGGCGAGCATCCCGCTGTTCGTGATCATGTGGAACATCGTCTACTACTTCCAGCCGCAGTTTCCCCGCCTGCCAATCATGGATGAGCAAGGCATTCAACTTGGCCCGGGCTTCCCTGAAACCTTGGCGATCAAACTGAACATGTACGTCGTTGGTTTTGCGTACATGGTAAACACGAACGTTCTGTTCAGCGTCTGGGTATGGTATCTCATCGTGTTCCTCCAGAGCACGATTTTGCTTCGAGTCGGATACACGTTAGGGGGTGCGGACGATCTCTATTCATCGAGGGACGCGCTGACGAGCTGGCAGGGTTTTGGTGGATTCATTGTCTTCGTGTTCTGGGGATTCTGGATGGCGCGCCACCATCTGCGCGATGTCTGGTACTCCGTTATCGGCAAGATCAAGGCGAACGATGAGCACGAGCTGCTTCCGTACCGCTGGGCTGTGCCGGGCCTGGTCGCGGCCGCGTTGTACATGGGAGGATACCTGATCGCCCTCGGCATGTCGTGGGGTATGGTGCTGGTCTATCTGTTCGGTGCGTTCGTCGCGTTCTACGGAACGACGCGCGTAATTGCCCAGACCGGACTGGTATACATGCAAAGCCCTCTCACGCCGACGATGTTCACGTTCTATGCTTTTGGAACGCAGGGGGTTGCGTCCTCAGCGATCGTCGGGATGGTCGGCACATATTCGCTCGTTGTGAATGGGCGTGCGCCACTTATGCCAGGGATCTTCCATGTGAGTTATCTTGGCGCGAAGATCGGGCGCAGTGGCCGGCGAATGTTTGTGGCGCTTGCGATGGCGCTTACCGTTGCCTACCTGATCGGTACCATCTACATGATCTACATCAGCTACACGCACGGCGTGACAACGTTCCTCTCCTGGGCGTACCACCAGCACGGAGAGCAGGTTTACGACGCGGTAATCAAGAAAATGCAGGCGCGGATGCCGGTAGACGCGGGGCGATGGTCTTTCCTTGGCATCGGCGCGCTTGTCATGGCAATATTGACGTTCCTTCAGTATCGTGTTCCGGGTTGGCCGCTGCATCCGATCGGTTTTCCAATCGCCGCGGCCGGCAACATCAGGATGATGTTCTTCAGCATTTTTCTGACGTGGGTGATAAAAAGCATACTGCTCCGGGTCGGTGGCGTGGAAGCATACGAGCGAGCGCGCCCTGCGTTCCTTGGCATTATCGCCGGCTATGCACTGGGGGTATTCATCAGCTTCTTCGTGGATTGGATCTGGTTCCCCGGCGCGGGACACCAGATACACAACTGGTGAGCACCCGTGGGGATGCATAGGAGGAATAAAACCGGCGTGTGGCGTTGAAGAGCCACACGCCGGTTCCTTTTGGGAGGATCGGAATGGCTTGCTCAGTCCGTCGAGAACTTGAGCACGCGGTTTTCATCGCGGAATGACAGGTAGAGCTGCCAGTTAAGCCCCAGGTTCTCAACCTTTGCGAGCACCACGTTGCGTCCTGCGCGCAGGTTGACGGTCACTTTGTTCTGATGTGGTGCAGCGGCTCGGCCGCCGGGGGGATGAATCGAAAGCACTTCCGTCCCGTTGACCCACACCTTCGCCCCGTCGTTGCTGCCGATGCTCATCTCCATCGTCGTGTCACGTGGCGCAGTCACCGTGGTTCTCGCGTAGCAAACGACATTTTCCGTGGTGCTGAAATAGTTCAGGAAATCCGTTATTCCTGTGATGTCTGCCACGGCGGGTTTCCACGATGCGGGACCGTCCACAGTTGCAAACGGTCCGCTGGACGCGGTAGCGTTTTCAGGTGGATACACCCTCTCGAACCCTGGAGGGAAAACATCCGGCGCGTTCTGGTCATATTCGAGCGGGAACGGCCCTGTTACTTCCCATTGCGCAACGTGATGCCACGGATCGTCCACCGCAGGCGCACGCATGAGATTCTTGATCGCATACAGCCCGTACGGGCTGTTGAGGTACCGCTGTTGCGCCGCCGGCACCAGCGCTCGACGTGCTTCTGCGAACACCATCATGCTGTCGAGAACAGTCCTGCAGACTCGGTTTGCTTCTCTCCACAGACGCACTTCGGCGACTTCATCACCTTCTTTGACTGCATCCATCGCTTGTTCGTTGAGACGGACTGCAGGCAGAACCAGATTCCCCGCGTCATAAAGGTTTCCGAAACCGATTGACCACGCCGCCGCCGAGACTTTTCTGGTCTGAGCGATAGATCCCGCGACCGCGAGCCCCGAGAGCTGTTCCGTGATGCGCTGCACGCCGCGGCGGAGTTGCGCGATCTCGCGCGAATCGGTTGACAGCAGGATAAACCCGGCGAGTTCAAGGGATGGCACCCTGACCCTCACCCAGCCGGGTGTCTGGGCAGGTGAAACCGCGCAATTCACCGCGTCAGGGGTGGCGACCAGTACGGCCGTTGGGAGCGAAGACCCTCTTCCGCTCCAAGGCACTTCGATCCAGACGTTTTTCACGACCGCTTCGTCTACCCAACGATGATAGTGCCCGCGGGCAAGCATTGCGGAGACGACCGTGGAATTGCCGTACCGGAATGCGGTTGCATTGAGATCCGGGTCTGAGGTGGGGAGATCGAACGTCGTTTTTGCGGCAGCCAGGTGGGACGACACAAGTCCAATTTCACGGCACGTCAAGGCTACTTCCGCGGCGAGCTCCGGCTGCAGGTGAAGTTCGTGGTGCGGGAAGAACAGAAGGCCGCGCACCCCGCGATTGATCGCAGCGAACGCAAGAAGTCGCACCTGCTCGGGGTCCGGAATGGGCCCCGGTCCGTCTTCTATGCCAAGTCCCAGCGAGACTCCGGTGCTCGCCCACATGAAGTTCTGCACCCATGTCCAGAGTGGGTCTCCCACGAACTCCCGCTGCTCGTCAAAGAACCGCATGTACGACCGCAGGGAGTCATTTGGGATGGGGTAGGAATACTGGCACCGAATGTCCACGAATTGCGTGAATGTGGTCTTGGCTTCCGGTGTCGCCTTGGCTATGTAATCTGCCGCGGTTGGCACCGAAGGTGCTTCCTGTCGCAAGATAGACACCGTCTGCTGGATGCCCTCGAGGTGTCGCGTCGTAATATCGTCACCCACGTACCAGAGCAAAAGATTCGGTTCACTCGCCAGTCTGGAAATCGCTCGGACAGCTTCCGGCGCCCATGGGATGACGCCTGCGCCGCCGTACGAGAGGTATGGTACTACCTGGATGCCCAGCCTGTTGCACTGGCGCATGAAAGGCCGGAACTGCTCCACCGCCTCGGGAGTTGATGGGCCGCCTCGGTAACTTACGTTCATACCGAGACGCGCGATATCCTCGGGTGTTGTAATCGAAAAGTTCCAGCTTCCGAGGGGGAAGAACGGTTTTCCGTCCACCATCAGCACGCCGTCTCGAATGACGCCCGCCGAGGCGATGCCAAATATGGAAAATACGGCAAGAAACAGCGCTGCGACTGCCTTTGATACCGAACTCGTCATTGGACTCTCCTTGATTGCCATGGGAAGAAACCTGAGGGGCAATTGAAATGTCGCGAGGGAGTTCCAAACGCCCCAAGGGAGGGGGCTGACCTGGGCCGATCAAAGCACCATGCGTGCGGACATTTCGTGCAGGCTTCCGAATCGGAAACCGGTCAGGCCGCCAGGTGCCGAATCACGCGCCCCGTTGTGATGCCAATCCATGGAAAATGGGAACAAATGGCGCACGGAATATGTGAGGTAGAATTGGCTGGTTACGCGGCGGGTGAAAACGAACGCGCAATAACCAAAACGCGCAGCCTTCAGGTCCCATGTGGTCGCACGCGAGGACAAATCGAATCCGGTTGTGCGGGGAACCGCGGAAAAATCGGCATGCGCGGAAACGCGAACATACCCGACACTTCCTTCGACACTCCACGGTTCGTTGCCGGGAGTATGCCGAATGGTGGCAAGTATCGAAATGCCTTCAAATGAGCCCTGAACGGTCGCGAAGGCCCCCTGACTGACAGGCAGGACGGTGTCGCCTACGGCGTCGATAGTAAGCACGGGTGTCTGGCCGAACGCTCCATTTACCACAGAACCTCCCTGCCAGCTGAACAGGCACTCAATCCCGGTCGACACTGCAGGATCAAACGACGTGCGCAGCGAGAAATGCCTGTTCTTCATCGACAGCGTATCCAACCCCCACACCCGGGGTTCGAGTTTGTACGTGTACCCATGTCCGTCGGGGAACTCAGACGGGTTTCGGATCCACATCACCGCGTCACCGGAGGTCTGGCTTTCGCCGCACCGGAAACCGTACGACCAACCAGGCCGGAACGTACCATCCCAGGCAAGTGTGGCGCCGGTGCCGCTCCATGTTCCGTTCAGATCACCGTTTTTTATGCCGTTCAGCAGGTGCCGGGAATAGAGGGTGTCTGCAATCGTGTTTCTGTGTTCCGTGACGGCATCCAAACTTGCGTTGTGTGCGGACAGCATGACGCCGAAGGTACCGAAACGTGTTTTCCAGCGCGTGTCGCCAACGAACATCAGGTTGTTGCCGAGCGCGTCATACGAGATTGTTCGTCCAATTGCTGTTTCGAGGTGATCGTAGAAGAAACTGTTGATCTGGACATTGGACGAGCGTGGGAAACGCACAAACTGGAAGTCATCCGTAAGACTGAACGAGTGTCGTTTCGCGGTGCCGCCGATAGACCAGGAACCGCGTTCCCACGCATGGGAGAGCGCCATCGCTCCAATTTTCGGTGAGGGAGACACGCGGTAGAAACGGTTCGGATTGACCCACCGGAGAGTTTGTCCGGCACCGAGCGCCCAGACGCCAGTTACCCCGTAGTCCCAGCCCACGGTGGCGCCTTCCCCGAGACCCGCGGCGTACGACTCCCCGACAATCCCGTTACCGTAATCGGGGGAAAGAGAACGCCCGAGTACGGTCGAGAGTGATACGACGAACCGATGCCTGCCCAGGAGGCTGGTCGGTTCTTCCGGCATCCACAACTCGCTTCGGGGACTCGTCCGGACGCCACCAAGCCCATCAACGAGCAGGTTCATTGGACCGAGGCCGGCGGAAGTTTTTGTAACTCCAACCAACACCGGGAAAAGTAACAGGAGTGTTCCGCGCACGCGTTCAGACCCCGCCATCCAGCTGACACTATTTTGACGATTCCAAATGTACGTCGGTGGGTTTCTGCGTGCATTCCGCGGCCATAACCCGTTGACTCGAGTCCACGGCGGACGTAAATCGTACACGCGGGAAATCGCGCGAGATCCCCGGGTTGAAAGTGCGCAAATGTCGAAAGGAGCGACTATGAACGTTCTTCTTGTAGCGATCGATACCCTTCGAGCCGATCATCTTGGTTGCTATGGCTGGAAGAGGCTTACCAGTCCCCACCTCGATGCATTTGCGGCCGGGGGCACGGTGTTCCTTGATATGGTGTCGCCCCATATTCCGACGCACCCGGGTTACACGACGATGTTTTCGGGCCACGACGCCATGTCACATCAGGTTATTTCCCATGGCGGAAACGTGGGACCTGCGACCGGCGTGAAAATGATTGCTGAGATACTCGGCGAGCAGGGGTATTTCACCGGTGCCGCGGACAATCTGGGCCGCTGGTTCGAACGGGGATTCCAAGATTACCGCAGGTACTCCTGGGTATCGAACGGAACTGAACCGCAACGTAAAGCCGAGGCAGTGAATGACGTGGCGCTTCCGCTCCTTCAGGATGCTGCGAACCAGGACAAACCCTTTTTCCTTTTCCTCCATTACTGGGACCCCCACACACCCTACCTGCCTCCCCCTCCATTCTCGCGCATGTTTTTCGAAGGCGACGAGAAGGACCCTGCGGACCGGTCCATGGACGAGGTGTTTGCGTTCGCACCTTTTGAGAAATACTTCCGTGCGTGGTTGCCGGGAGTAACAAGTCGGGAGTTTGTCGCTGCGCAATACGACGCAGAGATCGCATACAACGATGCGGTACTTGCTCATGTGTTTTGCCGGCTACGTGAACTGAATCTTGAGGGGGAGACGCTTGTTATCGTGACGTCCGACCATGGCGAGACAATGGACGAACATGGGTGTTTCTTCGACCATCACGGGCTGTATGACGCGAATGTATGTGTTCCACTCATTCTTCAATGTCCCGGCAAGATTCCCGCCGGCCAACGCTTGCGAGGGCAGGTGGCCACGTTTGACATCGCGCCCACGATACTGGACTACCTTGGGCTGGGGGATTTGATCGCGGAAAACGCAATGATCGGAACCAGTCTGCGACCTCTTGCAGAGAGGGGCTCCCAGAAGGGGAACTACGACGCTCTGTACGTAGCTGAGTGCTCATGGATGCGGAAACACGGGATCCGGACAAACGACTGGAAATACATTGAGGCTCTGGAACCCGACTTCCATGGGCTTCCGCCGGTAGAGCTTTACGATCTGAACGAGAAACCAGTGAAAGAGACCACGAATCTGGTGGATGCACGGCCAGACGTTGTTGCTGACCTGAAGGGAGTTCTTGAGGACTGGATCACGCGTCGCCCGGCGCAGACAGGAAGACCGAATCCGATCATGGAACAGGGGATCACCATGAGGTCAGTTGGATAGGTGGACGGGCAGGGCCGGAAGCGGTTGCGTGGAGATGCGAGGCACATGCATCGTTCCGCTCCCGGCTCGCCCGTTTTCATAACCAATCATTAATCTTTGACAAAAACGATCGCGTCCGGCGGCAGCGCCGTGGCAATCGGACCTCGTCGTTTCTCTCCAGTGATGGCGTTGTACACGAAAAGCCCCGGAACACTCATTGAGCGATCGCTTACCAGCAACACGCTGTCCATTCCTACGGCGATGGCGGCCGGGGTCGCCGGTTCGGCGAGGCTATCCGCCGTGACACCGGTGGTCAGGCTCACCCGATACACGGTAGCCGTGGGCCAGGTTTTCTGAACCAGTACCCACGCGGAGTTGTTCTGATCACATACCTCAAGCGCGGTCGGCCTGCCACCAAGGGAAGCGCCGTCCACAAGGCGAGTCGGCGTACCTCCGGGCAAAGGCACCCTGTCAATTCCGGTTGCGCTGATGTCGTCGTACGGGCCACCGGCCACGAAAAGCGTGCCATTGTGCACGGCCATCGCCACAGGGTTTTTCACCGTCAGCGTGAACGCATTCGTTACCGCATTGGTACGAGTATCAATGGCAACGACTTTCCCGAAGCCGGTTGGAGGCCACAGCCAGGGGTTCGAGGCCGTGTCAAGCAACTGGAGCAGAACGTACAGAGTTCCGCTTTCGAGGACTCCCGCCGCCATCTCGGGCCGGCCGTCTGCGGGGTCCGCGTACGGCGCAAGATCAATGGTCCCGAGGCTGTCCCCCGTCTGGGGATTGATGATGAGGACGTTGCTTGTATTGAGGCGCAGAACGTACGCCCTGTGTGCATCCGCAACAATGATATCCTGGGGATTGGAACCGTTCCCGGTGCTGTAATTTGCTGTCGGTGCCGTTGGCAACGCGGGGTCGATGACAGTGATCGCGTCCTTACCGAAACGTTCCAGCACATACACCAGTCCGCCATACGACCGAAGTGCGACATCGGTATGCACGCCGGCAAGGGGGAGGACGTCGACGGAGTTCGAATCAGGCCGAAAAACACCAACCGCGGCGGACATATAATCGGTCATGAAAACGAACGCGCTCCCGTACCCGGCACTGTGCGACCGGGCAGGGTTATTCGTTCCGCATGACGCGAGCACGAAAAGAATCGAGGCAGTCGCGGACGTGTGAATGAGTCGGCGTACAACCTTTGTGAGCATGGGACCTCCTTTTGGTAACGAACAGAACGCTCTGTCAGGACGAAGAAACCTGACAGGCAACGAAGACGCTTCGCCCTGGAAGGGGCACGTAGCGACTGTGAAATTCCCGAACATTTCCCAGGTTCTTGCCTTCTATCGACAAATGCACTCGTTCGTGTGGACGGAAACGAACTCCCACATCGTGGAGGAACGCAGACGGCATCGTGTCACCGATGCTGTTAACCGGTTGCCCGAAAAATCGGTTGTGGTAATGAAGTCCATACGCCAGCGTTATGCCAGAGAACGAGAACTCACTGCGCGAATCGATTTGCCATCGTGGTCGGTGGGGCAGGTCGTTCCCGAAGTAGAGGCCGTTGTAGAGCGCGGATTCGTTGCGCGGGTGCTGCCACGTTACGCCGAGATTGCTGGAAAACCCGAATGCGGTTGCGAGGGAACCGGCTACTTCCACCCCGCGAATCTGTGCCTTCCCCACGTTGAAGGGCTTCATGCGGTTGTACACCGACCAGAATGCGATCATGTCGGTAATCTTGCTCTCAAAGAGAACCACCTCTGCGGAGGCATGCCGAAGGCGACCGTCTTCGCGGGTCGTGTGTGCGACAAAACCTATGTCGCGATTTTCGCCTCGTTCGGGAACCAGTAAGGAGTTTCCTACGCTCGTGCCTCTGTTCCCGTAAAGCTCGAAAAGGTTTGGAACCCGGGTGTAGCGTCCCAAATTGGCGCGAATCGAAACCCAGGGAGTCGGGGCAAAAACAATGCCGACTGCGTGCGGATGCTGAGTAAAACTGGTGGAATCGGACCACGTTCGCGAGCCCGTTTCCTCCCGAATCAGATTGTTGCTGACTGTATGAGTTCCGACATTGCCCGTAAGTACAATTCTCCGCTGGAGCAAAGCGATTTCATCGGAGAGGTAGAAGGAGTATTGCGCCCTCCGGCTCGAACGGAGCAACTTCTGCCGGACTGCAGGGTCTGTGATCATCCTGTCATCGGGGTAGTAAGCCTCGCGCGCAACCTGGGAAAACAAGGAAATACGCTGCAGGGGAACTATGAGCGATGACAGGGTAAGTTGCCCCCCCCATGCGGCGGTACGGTCATTGGTGACGCTTCTGCCCAGACCGACCGTTCCGTCTTTGTTCTCAAAACGATCACGACGGGATGAACCGTACCCCCGGATCTCCGCTTCCGTCAGAAGTGGTAAGGGTATCCTCACCATCCCTTCGGCGAGATGCTGCCCGGAAAGCAAGCGCGCAGTGTTGGGCAGATCATGATAGGCGCTATTTCCCGGCAGGTGATTGTTCGTGTGCAGGTAGCAGTAGCTGGCGGTCCATTTCGGTACCGATGGTTCAACAGAAGAAACGCGCAGAAGCGTGTTGACACCGAGAAACTGGTTATTCGTCCGTCGCACCCAGGTGTCGTCAGACGTATTGAGAGTCGTTCCGTTATCGTCTCGGTACGCAAAATCGTTGTCGCTCCGGGAAAAGTCCACTGAGGCAATACCGGCAACAGGGCCTATGCGCCGCGTGACCCAGCCGCTGGCAGTTCGCGTATCCCATGTGCCGTAAGATGCGTTGGCTTGCCAGCGCAGGGAGTCCGTTGCTTGCCGGGTTATGAAATTGACCACCCCCGCCGTTCCCGAGCCGCCGAAGATGGGTGGAATGACTCCCCGGTACACGTCGACGCGTTCGACAACGGAAATCGGAATGGCCGCCAGGTTAACCCCTCCACCAAGAGCCTGGTTCAGCGGAATGCCGTCGAGGTACACACGCACCTGTTCGGATGAACTGCTCCGAATCGAGACCGTGCTGAAGCTGCCAAAGCCTCCGGTGGAACGAACCTGAACTCCGACGATGTCGTTAAGAAGCTCCGGTACCGTCTCGGCGCGGACCTGGAGATCCTCCGTCTCAATCGAGGTTACAAACGCGGTCGATCGCTCCGAATCCCGCAGGCGGTCGGCGGTTACCGCCAACGGCTCCAGTACGATGGGGTTTGTGCGCAGAACAAACGCAATATGATGCGTGGCCGGCAGCGGTAAGGTATCCGGGAGGAACCCGGGAGCAGACGCCGCGATAAGGCAGCCGGTTGGAAAGACCTCTGCAAGCGAGCACTTACCGAGGCTGTCCGTGAAGCAGGCGGCGCGTGCCCCTACGACTGTCACGAGCGCCGAAGGAACGGCTTCACCGGCGGTGTTTGTCACCCGGACCGAGATCGAGGCAGATGCGACTTGAGCCGCCACAAGGGCCGAAAATGCGGGGAAAATGCCCGATGTCACGCGCGCTCTCCGACGGAGCAGGCGAACCGCAGGCAGGACGGGGATCGAAGGGCAGGAAAGACGAGCTTTCCCCGCTCAACCCGCCCGCGCAGGTTCGCAGCAGAGTGACGCAGTTCAGGCAGGTCTCCTGACTCGCGGCAGCAATCGTCCGCCTTCCCAGGTTCCGAGCACCCAGTGGCATTACATGACGAGTGCCATTGCACCGCTTACAGTGGCGGGGCCGTACCGGATTTTCGCCGGTTTCCCTATTCTCCGAGGCGTGTTCCCACGCGCCGGCACCTGAGCTGAGGTGAAATGACCAAATGGAAGATGAGTTGGATCCTGTGTTGTGTCAATAGCCTCGGCTACGAAAAATCTGTCACCCCACGGAGTGCTGATAAGAATGCTTATGTAATGTCAACTTTTCGCGCCGGGGCGTCTAGACCTGAACGACTAGAAAGGTATGAACACGTCCTCTCCCCTTGCACGGCTGCCGCACAACCCTGTCTGGCCCCTTCCGGTAACCGGTTCGGTCGCTCCATTGCAGTCCGGGTCTGAGTAGATCGCGAACCATTCATGCAATCGTTCCCGCATCTCTCTCAACACAGGACGCGCCGCCGGGTCACTGATCCGATTCTCGGTTTCGGCGGGGTCATTGATGAGGTGATATAACTCGTTCGGGCCATACGGGTAACGGTGGACGTATTTCCACTCACGCGTTCTGACCATTCGTACAGGGCCGTACTCATCGAAAACAACAAGATGCTCATGCGGGTCCGTGCGTCCGCCTTTGAGCAGTTCACAGAAACTCCTGCCGGGAGATATGGGGTCAGACGGGGTGGAGATTCCCAGGTATTCGAGGAGAGTGGACGAAAAGTCGTACTGGCTGAGCAAATCGCTGTTTACAGCGCCGCCCTCAATCACTCCGGGGTGCGATGCCAAGAACGGTACTCTGACCGACTCCTCGAACATGTTAAGTGGAAAACTTGCGTTTCCCTTTCCCCATAGGCCGTGATGGCCCATGCACATTCCATTATCGGAAGTAAACACGACGAGAGTGTTTTCTCGCTTGCCATTCTCTTCCAGCCAATCGATGATCTTGCCGATGTTGGTGTCCATCGCAGTTATTGCGGCGTAGTAGCCGGAAAGCTTCTGGCGCCTCGAGCCGGCGTCGTCCACAGGGATTGAACGGTGTTTCACCCAGTCCGGAGCGGGCATCAAATCCGGCGTCGACGTGAAGGGACAGCCGTCATGGTATTGATCGAAAAGCTCTTTCGGATGATTCTCGCGGTCCCAAGGGCTGTGTGGTGAGGTGTAATGCACACTGAGGTAAAACGGTTGGCTGTGCGATTTTCGCTGCTCGAGAAACCGCAAAGCGTTCGTTGTTATCGCGTCGGTAACGTAGTTCGGTTCTTCGTAGACCTCCCCGTGTCGCACCATGGGGGCGCGATAGTACGGGCCTCCACCTTTGGCGTGGGCATCCCAGAACACGAACCCGTCCCTTGGGCGGTGGCAGTCGCCCAGATGCCATTTCCCGCTTAACCCGCACGCGTACCCTGCTTTTGCCAGTTCGTCCGTGTACGCTGGTTGTCCGACAAGGAAGTCGATGAACTCCCCCTTTCTCGCGGGTTCATACTTCGCGATGGTGTTGCCGGCGGCAAGCCAGTCGTGAACACCGTGGCAGGACGGAATCCGACCGGTAAGCAGAGAGGCACGCGCCGGAGAGCACACGGGCGAGGTGCAGAAGAAACGGTCGAACCGCATCCCGGTGGCCGCGAGCCTGTCAAGGTTGGGGGTTTCCAGCTCGCTGTTTCCCGTACACCGCATCGCCCACGGGCCCTGGTCGTCCGAGAGTATCACGACGACATTCGGACGCTCTTCATGCCCGCGCAACGTCATCCTTCCCGCCTTTCATTCCGGTCGGGACACCTGCCAGTTTGTTCTAAGAGCGAAAGTCGCGACATCACCCGCGGATTCGATTGACCTCCGCCTCGAATTGTGCGATTTCCTCCTGGTTCGTCAGTACGCCGAGTTCGAGCTCAAAAACCCGTTCTTCCTGCGGCTCGATGAACTGGACTCTTCCCGTTGCCCGGTCCTTATCCCGTCCCTCAACAAGGCAGTTGGCGGGCTCAAGCCCGCACGTGTACCAACCCTGCCCCATCTGTTTCCATTGAATCAGTCTGGGAAGTTGTTCCGGCCTGTAGCGTATGTACCCGCCGATCCCCATTTCCCGGTTCACGATTCCGATAGCGGTACGTCCGTCCGGTCCGGCGTTCACGTCATGGTAGTAGCATTTCTCGCGGTAATCCTTCACCGGTTCATGCAAACGGAAATACGTTTCGGCGCCCTCCCGCGCGTCAGCATCCCGCGGAGTTACTTTGACCGCAGGGGTCAGTACTTCCGAGCC
>JAKPPK010000210.1 GCA_029547385.1 Candidatus Latescibacterota bacterium | reverse complement strand
CCGACGACGATTACGAGTTTGCCTACATATGCCAAGTGCGGGAAAGCCACAATCGCGCTGGACAGCACGGGCGTGTATGTGGCGGTATCGGGCGTCGTTTCTACTGATTGCGTGCTTGCCACTGTCGCGATGGACACCGCGCTAACGGTGCGGGCAATTCCCACCACTGGATACATCCGGCTGGTGGCGTCGGGACAGCCAAAGGCTCCGACCGGATTGCCCGTTTCTTGGGTTGTTTTCAGGCCTCAGTAATGAAAGGATAAACAGACGATGGCAAACCTCAATAACTTGATCGAGGTGGTTCAACTGAACAACACCGCCGACATCACGCATGCGGACGTCAAAAGCGAATACGTGGATCTGGCTGGATACAATGGCTGCATCCTCGTCGCATGCGTAGGCACCATGACTGGGGCGGATGCGTCCAACTACGTGGTGCCGACCGTCCAGGAGAGCGATACCACAAATGATGCTGATTTTTCCGCCGCAACGGACGTTGTCGCAAGTCCGGCATTCAGCAAGGTGGACAGCACCAGTGAGGACAACGTGACCCAGGTTTCGGTGTACACGGGTTCAAAGCGTTACGTCCGCATCCTCTGGGACGTCACCAGTGCAGGCTCCTATCCGACGGGTCCGGTCGTTGGACTTGCGATTCTGAGCAAGGCGCTGCGTGAGCCGCCGGCGGCTCCGACAACCGGGACGGCGGCGTAACATGCGGGTCCGGATTCTTCATACGTGCGCCGGGTCTGAAAACGGCGTAACAATTCGGTTCTATCACGAAGGACAGGTTCGGGAAATTGATGACGACCTCGCCAGGATATTCATCGAGGCCGGCACAGCTGAACCAGTGGATCGGGAACCATTGCATACGTGCGAAATGAAAGAACCTCTGCACGAGGGAGAATCCGTACCATTGACGCGTTCACGAAGGAAAACGCCACACAAATGAGGTGCAAAACGGGGCGATGGAAGTCGCCGCGCGTCTGAAGTCGCCCCGGCGCACCACGGAGTAATTCATGAGTAGTCTCGTCGTCTCCTCCGAGCCAGCCGTTGAGCCAGTCACGCTCACAGAGGCCAAGTTGTTCGCCAGGATAGACACGTCCGACGACGACGCGCTGATTAGTGCGCTGATCACCACTGCCCGCGCCCGCTCGGAGATGTATACCGGGAGGACGTGGGTGCATACGATATTCGACTACTACATGGACGCTCAGGAGTTGGCAAGCCTCAATTCTGGGCCGATAGTCCTTCCGACCTGCCCGTTGAAAACATCCAGCGTGACGGTGAAGTATTACGACTATGACGGCACAGAAAACACTTTTTCCGCGTCGAATTACTGGGTTGACCTGTATTCCGTGCCCGCGCGCTTGTGTCTCATGCTCGGGCAATCATATCCGTCAGCGATCCGGGAAAACAACGGCCTCAAGGTGACATTCACCGCCGGATATTCAGCGGATGCCACCTCGGTGCCGGAAGCCGCGAAGACAGCAATCAAAATCATGGTCGCTGACATGTACGAACATCGGGAGGACGACGCCATTGACAAGGTGGTAACGAGCATCCCGACGAGTGCGAAAATGGTTTTGTATCCGCTTAAAGTGCGGAGGTTCTGGTGATGGCACTGGCGAACATGGTGCCAAGTGGTCAAGCAATCCGGGTGAGCTTCGGAGTAAGTGGCATTCCTGAGTTCACGCAAAAACTGGAGCGCCTGAAGAGGCTTTGTCCGCAAAAGGCTGCTGAATGCGTAAAGAGGACAGCCGTGGACATAGAAAGCGAAGCGAAACAGAACATAACGTCTCAAGGTGCGTTTGATACCGGTATCACCAGGGCGAACATCCTTCAATGGTCGGATGATGGTTACGCAACTGCCAGCATAGGCGTATCGGCTTCCAAGGTAACCGTAACGCATATGAAACGCGGAGACACCAGGGTCGCCAGGGAAGACAAAAGCAAGATCGCACTCATCGCTATGGTGATCGAGTTCGGACATGGAGTCATCACGCCCGTCCGGGCGAAGATGCTACGTTGGTTTGATAAAGCTGGGAATCCTGTGTTCGCGCGTCGAGTAGGGCCGGTGCCGCCAAGGCCATTTCTCCATCCGGCATTCGAAGCGAACGCCCGTGATATGATTCCTCGGATCAGGGAAGCAATCATGGCAATCGCAGGCGGGGGAGCGTGATGCAGAAGCTCACGAACAGATTGCGCGCCGGCGAATTGAGACACCGCCTTACGATCCAGACTCCGGTGGTCAGTGACCCCGGTACATATGGTGAGCAGGCCGTGACATGGACCACGTATGCTACCGTGTGGGGCAAAGTGGAGCCATTATCCGGGATAGAACGCTTCAGCATGGGCCAAGAACGCGCGGACGTAACGCACGCCGTTACGATCCGTTATTGCGCTGGTGTGAAGCCTGACATGCGTATTACGTTCACTCGCGGGTCTGTCACCCATACGCTGAAGATCGTGAACGTCCTCAATGAAGAGTTCCGGGACGCAGCCATGACGCTGTTATGCACAGAGACGGACGTATCGGCGGCCTCGGTGATGCCGCTGTATCACGTGATGACGTTCAACTGGGCGAATGATACCACCGCTGCGGCGGATAGCGCGACGCTCGACGTGTCCACCGCATTCACGGTTGAGTTCTGGATGCGGTCGGCTACAGGGACGATACCGGCAACCAGGGTAATGATTGCTAAGTGGGGCACCATGTCTGCGAATCAGGCATTTTATGTCGCGATCAATTCCTCCGGTAAGATCACCGTCCCGGTCAAACTTTCCACGCGTACATATACATGGACCAGCACATCGGCGGTGATCACAGACACAGCCTGGCACCGATACGCCGTCGTGTACGATGGCGATTCTGTTACCGTGTCGATAGACGGCGTCAGTGTAGACGGCTCTGCGATAGACACTCCCGATTATATTAACACCGGGGCTGCATCGCTTTGTGTTGGTAACCTCAACGACAGTGTGAGCGGGTATTCGTTCTATGGCTCGCTCGCTTGTATCCGAATCTGGAATGTGGCGCGCACCGCGGCGCAGATCGCGGCGGCGGCAACGGACGCGGAACTGGGAGCGACTACTGGCCTGGTTGCCGAATGGACTACGGCGGCGAATGATGAACTGACCTTCGCGGACAAGAGCGGGAACGGCAACACGTTGACACTCGGAACGGGCACGACAAAGCCGGTATTGACGGCAGCGTACGCGTTACCGGTTGCAGGCGGGACGGTACCATAATGGCAGGTAAATCTGTCCAGCTCTACGTTCAGGCGGCGGTTAAAGCCGCGCTTACCTCGCAGGTTACATCCGGCGGCGCGACGGTGCCAG
>JAKPPK010000202.1 GCA_029547385.1 Candidatus Latescibacterota bacterium | reverse complement strand
ATGGCACGACTTGCGCGATTGGTCAGCATCAGTTTCCCCGGAGTTCACGGCGAAATGCCGCCTGTCGAGCGTGCACGGCGCGCGGTTGAGGCGGTGTCTGCCCGAATCGATGAAGCCGCATACGACAAACCTGATATCATCGTCCTGCCGGAAACCTTCACCGCCCTTGGCGGGGACGGCGGGAAGGACTGGTTTGCCTCCGCGGAGCCCATCCCGGGGCCCACGACGGACGCCCTGGCCGCAAAGGCGAAACAGTACAACACCCACATCGTCTGCCCGATCCTCGAGGTACGCGACGGCAAACGCTACAACGCGGCTGCGCTCATCGACAGGACGGGTTCCATCGTCGGCGTCTACCACAAAATGCACCCCACGAACCCCGAACTGGAGGGCGGGATCGTTCCCGGAACAACCGCTCCGGCATGGGATACCGACATCGGTCGCGTCGGGTGCGCCATCTGCTTCGATCTCAATTTCCGGGACGTTGCCGATTCCCTTGCGGCGCACCGGGCGGAACTCGTCTGTTTCTGCTCCATGTACCGTGGCGGCCTAAGCACGCAGATATGGGCATTCGAGTACGGATTCTGGTTTATTTCTGCAACGCCGGCGGAAAACAGCGTGATTCGGAACCCGCTGGGCCAGCTTGTCGTGCAGTCGTTCGCGTATTCACCCACGATCGTCGCAGAGGCGAACCTTGATTGCGTCGTGTGCCACATTGACTGCAACCAGGAGAAAATCCCCGCGTTGAAGAAGAAATACGGGCCACTGGCGGAAATCCACAGCATCTCCCCGGAGGCCGTGTTTCTCCTGACTTCCCGGCACCCGACGGTGTCCGCTCGAGACATGGTTGAGGAGTTCAAATTCGAGACCAGGACGGAGTACTGGAAGCGTTCTCACGCCAACAGAGCGGTTGCCCTGATGAAAGCGCGGGAGTCATGAATCGATGAATAGAGCGTTGGTGGCGCTTGCGTGTGCCATCCTGTGCGGATGCGGCGGCAGGCGCCCCGCAAATACAACGGCCGAGCCCTCTCAGCCCCCTCCCGCGGCAATCGTTCGCACGGAACCGCCACGCTATCAGCACATCCCGCGCGGCACCTACCGCAACGATATCCCCGAAGTGGAACCGGTTCGCCGGCCCGTTCGATCCGACACGACCCGGCGCGCCGCGCCCCGGCCACCGGAGCCGACGGAATCACTGTATACACAACCAGTTCGCACAACTACCCCGCGCGTCGGGCCATCCCGCCCCGACAGCGCGTCCGTTCGACCGCTGAGCCCTGAATAAGCCCGCTCCGGTCACCATCTCACAGCGCGAAAGGCAACACCGTGGCATCCTCAAAACCTCTTATCTGGGCGCAACTTGTGCATCTCGGTTACAACATGTGGGCCGACCGCGAAGCTCCCGAATGGAACATCGAATACACCGCCGCGCAGCAGACGATGCGATTCGACATGTCGTTGTGGGACGACCTCATGAAGTACCTCACGGAGGTCGGCGTCAATACCGTCGTCATCGATCTCGGGGAAGGCCTGAAATACGAGAGCCATCCCGAGCTGGCGGTGGATGGCTCGTGGACAGGTGCGCAGCTTCGGAAAAAGCTCGCGGAAATGCGGGCGCTCGGGTTGACACCGATTCCGAAATTGAACTTCTCCACGTGCCACGACACCTGGCTGGGCGATTACTCCCGGTGCGTGTCCTCGAAGATCTACTACAGAGTGTGCAGCGACATCATCGCGGAAGTGTGCGAGCTCTTTGACAAACCCGCCCTCTTTCACCTCGGCATGGACGAGGAAAACCAGCCCAACCAGCAGTTCTACGCCTATTCCGTCTGTCGCCAGATGGAACTCTGGTGGCACGACCTTTACTTCCTCGCGGAACAGGCCGAAAAAGGCGGTGCGCGGCCGTGGATCTGGTCGGATTACGTGTGGGATAATCACGACGTATTCTACGCGAAAATGCCGAAATCCATCCTGCAGAGCAACTGGTACTACGGCCACAAGTTCACGACCGACATAACTGCAGTGAAGGCGTACAACGAACTTGAGGAACACGGATACGATCAGATCCCCACCGGCAGCAACTGGAGCGACCCGCAGAATTTTGAGAAGACCGTCCGTTACTGCAAGGATGTCATCGCCCCGGAACGGCTCAAAGGCTTCTTCCAGACTGTCTGGAAACCCACCGTGGAGCGTCGTCGCTGGCGGCATTTCGAAGGCGCGAGCGAAGTCGGGTACGGGAAAAGGGCGTTTGAGGAGTAGGAGAAGCGTACAGGGCGGGGAAACCGCGGCAAAGGGCATCGGTCATCGAGTGCGGGGGCGTTCACCGGTGTGAACGCCCCCGCGTATCGAGATGCCCGATGCTACGTCGCCAGTGCATCGCGCACAGCTTCGAGGTACTGCATCCCCCAGACGGTGTCCGGTTCGAGGTAGCTGCTTTCGCTCCACTCGTTCCACGCGTTCACCGTGATGAGCGGGGGAATCAGCCCGCGCGTATCCACGTGGCGCATTGCGCGAATGAGGAAACCACGGAAGGCCTCGGGCGTTCCGCCGGTAACGATATCCGGTCTCAAGTCTTTGAAGCGCGGGTTCGTGTCCCAGCCGATGGAAACATGAGGGAAAAACGGCACCGAGAACTCATCAGCCCACCTTTCCCACGCAGCGACGGCGGCTTCTCCCCATGCCCGGTACTCACCCCGCGGGGTGACGTAGTGGCACCACTGGTAGTTCGTCAGGCTGTCGAAACCAAGGTAACGGATGGTATTGTCCTGCGTCTCGGCGCGGTCGGCAGGCGGGCCGCCGCCCGGCAGAATCGCGGGTGATTTCGGGATGTTGGCCCACAGAATTGCCTGCAGATGCACGCCGGGAAAACCGGCCGCACGAACGCGCTCCCGGAATGACCCCAGTGCGTCCTTCGTTGCCTCAAGACCACCCAGACCGGTGATGAGCGTGCCCAGTTCGTAGATGGAGAGAACGGGCTTCCCGTCGATCAGGTAGTACGAGGAATGCCCGAAATAGCGCTCGATTATCCTGCCTGTGGCGGCATCGAACGCGGCCCTGTCGGCTGCCCCCGGCCAGATGACCCGGTATTCGTGCGATTGCTCAAGATCCCACAGCGTGGTCGCATCGTGGTTGGCCCACATGAGGTAGAAGCGCATCCGGTCATTGTTCGGCGCACCGAGGAATCCTCTGTTCAGAGCCTCTTCGAGGAACGGCTGGTTTTCGTACCAATACCAGTCGAAAACAAACGTATTGACGCCATGTGAAGCCGCCGCGTGGATCTTCCGCTCCATCACCCCTGGATCAGATTCGTCTTCGTATCCCCACGCGGGCACCCGCGGTTGCTGATGCCCGGCGAACTTCGGCGCCGCGGCGCGGACGGTTTGCCATTCGCCCTCCCCCTTTGGCATGAAGCGCCGCCAGCGGGGCTCGTCGTGATAAGCCGGCCAGTAGTAGGCCGCAATGTCGTAACGCTGGTTCATCGTTGTGCCTTGAGAAAGAAAGGGTTCGACCAGGCGCGTTTCCCACGGTGATCGAGCAGCTCGATGCGCACGAACACCCGTGTTTTGAGCCAGTCGGGAAGCTCCGACTGCGTCAGGGAGGCAGCCTCGGGAGCATGATCCACAAACCCGGCGTGGCCGAACGTCCGCCAGCGCACCTGTTTCACCGGGCTGCATGTCACGCGGATGGCATCGTGTTCCACTTCGATCGTTTCGAACACCGGTCCCTGTGTGGAGAAAAACGCGCCCTGTTTCATCGCGGCAAGCAGTGCAGGTTGGGAGAATTCACGCGCCCATACCTCAATCCAACCGAGCCCGGCGTGTGAATAGTACCCCTTCTCGGGATTCAGATGCGCATCGTCTCCCGCCAGCCCCAGTACCCGCTTGCCCTGCCCGAGCAGCATGTCCCAGAGTTCTGTCGCGTAGCCGTTGACGTAGGCGTTATCGCAATACGCGTTGTAAATCTCCAGCGCGTGCAGGTGCTCGCAGCCGAGGTAGTCCTGCGGCAGCGCTGCGCAATAGGTGGGATGGGCCGCTACGGTGAACCCGCCCTGCGCGGCCAGAAGCTTCGCCCGTTCCGCCAACGGCAGTGTTCTCTCGACCGGCGCTTTCACCCCAACGGCGAGGATATCCGGCATGCCGCCGTTTTCGATGGACGGGAGACAGATGAACTCCGTATCTGAGAGACCTTCCGTGTCCGTCACGTGACGGTGATCGGTAATGCAGAGCGCCCTGAAGCCACGCTCGCGGTACGTTCGCGCAGTATCAGCAGGTGAAAGGCCGCCATCGGAATTCACCGTGTGGCAGTGAAACCCGGTTTTGACCCGCGTGCCGGTGAAAACGGTCGGGGCAAGTTCAAAACAGGCGTGTTCCACAGGACCTCCAGTACTCACGTTGGAAGCAACAACCGGTTCTTAATGCCTTGGCGGTTCGTCGGGTCTGCAGTTTCTCCCGCAGTCATCACGGAGTTCCCGTTGCGCTCTGCTGCCGAAGCCGTTCCGCATTGGCCTTCCATTCCCGGGCCCGCGCGAGCGTTCTGGCATATTTGCGGGACGCAGTCATGCCGTACGCAAGATCGAGGGAGGCAATAGCCTCGTCATAGCGGCCAAGGCAAAGGAGGGCGAGGCCAAGGTTGTAATGCGTCCGTGCTTTCGTGGAATGCAATGCAACCACTTCCTGGAACGTCGTGACGGCTCGTTCCAGATCACCGCCCTTCGCGAACTCGATGCCACGTTTCGTTCCGGGGAGGTCGTCATCGTCTTCAAACTCAACACTCTCGTTCACTTCGTGCGGTGCGACGGCACGAAGGAAATCAGCCACGCATTCCTCGCGCGCGGCTGCAAGGAGTGGACTCGGGTCAATATGCCCGGGAATCGCATCGGTAGAGGTCAATGTGGCCGATTTCACCGTGGTCGGCTGTCGAACGGCAATCACCCGCCCGGTCGCGATGTCCGTAATCTGGAGTGTGGCGGCAACTCTCGCGGTCCCGCGCCTGGTGTACTTCCGGTGTTCGTTCCCTTCGTCGTCTTTTTTCGGGTTGCCAACCTCAAGCGTTTCCGTGAACCGGTGTTCCGTTACCCGTCCCACAACGATCGCCGCACTTCCCACCAGGCTACCGGTTTGGGCGGCTGTTTCCGGATTCACCAGACCTCCTGCGGCAAGCTGGTGCTCACGCATGAGGGTTTCCAGATGCTGACGATCCAGAATTTCAAATCGCCCGGTATTGAACAGACCCGTCACCAGTGTCCCTGCCAGTTCCTCGCCACCGGTGCCCGAAATCTCTCCCAGGGCGATGCGCCGAATGCCCACCAGATCGATTTCCGCAGGATGAAGCACCTTCACCTGCACAGTCGTTGATGCGCATCCGCTCACAAGAACGGCGAACGCAAGCGAAGCCACGACGCGTGGAGTGTAATGTGCCATGGGGTCCCCCGTTCTTGCCGACGGCAACCGCCGCCGCAGGTGCTTGGTCCGCAGCTGGTGAGCCGTCGCCGGAAACGCGCAAGGAGTTCGAATCACCCGGAGAATCACTCACATGGAAAGGTAGTGAGGTTCGTGCGTGGCTGGAAGGACGGCGGCGGCAGACGAGCGCTGATCTTACCTCCGTCCCAGCTTCGCCGCCAGTTTCGGCAGGGCATGGGCGTAGAACCGCCTGTACCCCTCGCACAGGTAATCGCGGTCAAGGAATCGGTCGCCAATTGCGCGGTAATGGGGACATCCGCGCCGGCAGAACGTGAGGTAAGGACAGGAATCGCACGCCGACGTGGCCCGGGGTTTGATCTCGGCGAATCTGCGCAACACCTCGCCGTTCACGAGTTCGGCAAGAGGAGTTTCCGTAAGATTGCCCATCCTCCAGCGCTCTTCCACGAAAAAATCGCAGGGATACACATCGCCGTTGTATTCGACCACGACATAGATTCCACCGCACGCCTCACGCAACTGGCACATCATCGGAGGGTGTCCCATTGCCGCCGATACGATCTCGTCGAAAAGCCGTACCGATACCTGGGGCGTGCCGTCGTTCCACCAGAGGTCGAATATGCGCTTCAAGAACTCGCCATACTGCGCGGGAGTCACCGAAAACGGTGCCGGTTGCCCATTCGGCAACCGCTCAACAACCGGGATGAACTGCAGCCACTGAAATCCCTGCGCAACGAGGTACCGAAACACCGCCTCCGGCTTCCGCGCGGTTGCACGATTCACCGTGCACAGCACATTCACCTCGGCGCCGTTCCGGAACAGCGTCTCGGCAACTTCCATCAACCGGGCATGTGTTCCCCGTCCGGCAGAATCCAGACGATATGTATCGTGCAGGTCTGGCGGACCGTCAATGCTCAATCCCACAAGCATTCGATGATCGTGGAAAAATCGCGCCCAGTCGTCGTCAATCAACGTTCCATTCGTCTGAATGGCGTGGGAGATCGTCTGGGACCTGTCCCGCAGTTTTTCCTGCAATTCAATCATGCGCTCGAAGAACCTCAGCCCGGCAAGGAGCGGTTCCCCTCCCTGCCATCCGAGCGTCGGTTGCACTCCCGCAAGGGGAAGGTATTCCGCCAGAAAACGCTCCAGAACCGATTCCGACATCCGACGGGAACCGACGCGCGCATAGGGGTCGCTCTCACGTTCGTGGTAGAAGCAGTAGGTGCACGCGAGATTGCATCGGGCGGAGGCCGGTTTTACCAGCACCCCAAGGTTCTGAATGGCAGGATGGAGCGCCATGGAGGTCAGCGAAGCGGAAGGTTGTTCCGCATTCCCTCAACAACGTGGTCATAGCTGAGAAACCGGCATACCCGGGCCAGCCCGCTGGCCTGGAACGTCGGACGGGCGAGTTCGCCGTTGAATCTCGAAATTCTGCGCGCCGGCGCAACAACAAAAAAGCGCCATCCTTCCAGGGGAGGCACGAGTGTCGTCACCACGTCATTCATGCGCATCAACCCCCCGAGAATAGCCGTGGAGTGCTCCACCTCGAACAACGCAACCGGAACCGCTCCCGACGGCGGAAACCAGACGACATCCACGTTCTCGAGGATGCTGAGCACGCGGGCCGGCATGAACGTGGGTATGCGTTCAATACACCCGTCAGCCAGAAAGCGGCCTTCAGAGTACCGCCCCCGGTCACCTTTCGCCACCCACACACGGTGTCCGGTCTGTCGTCCCCACGAGAGGAGAAGCTTCTGCACGTGGGTATGCGTACCGACAGGTGGGATTTCTCCAGTCATGGTGTAACCGGGGCGGCGTCAGGCACCGGCGCCGGAAGAAAGGTGGCCGGAATGTCCCGCGCAAGGCGCCTGGCGGAACGCATACCCCGACACATCATGCGCGGAATCTGCCACAGCAGGGCCGGTTGCCGTATGACTTCCTTCCTCACGTACCCCGCCAGAAACACGGCCAGCGTGTAGTACGCCGCGCTCCAGAAGGGCGGACGGTGTTTGCAAAGGAAGTAGAAATTGTTCTGGTAATACTTCTCCGTCCGCTTGAGGTCGAGCCCACGTGTCCGCGCTCCGCCTCGGGGTACATACAGGTGCTCCAGCCATGCGTCAGGCTCGTACATGATCGTGTAGCCCGCCTGCCGAACGCAGTACCCCAGATCGGTGTCCCACCGCATCCCCTCCGCCACGAACTGCTCGTCGCATCCGCCAACCTCGAACAGCACGTCTCGCCGGAAGGACATGTTGCAGCCACGCGTCATCGCGATTGGATGACGCGTCTTCCAGTTGAAGTGTTTGTGCCAGAAGGCGTTGAAGCCCATGTCCCTAGGGCTGGGGTCTGGTTCCCACTCGGGGAAATTGTGCTGGCGGATGCGTCCCATCACGCCGCCGATGGAAGGATCCGTGTAGGCGGCTACGTGGCGAGCGACAAAGCCTTCACACGGAATCACATCGTCGTCGACGAAAATCACGATTCTTCCGCGGGCCAGCGTGATGCCTACGTTGCCGGCACGCGGAAGGTTCTTCGTCGTGAGCCGGACATACCGGAACCTGGTGGCGTTTTCCGCGAGAAATGCTTCCATCGCAGGCGAAAGCACAGGCGTGTCATCTACTACGATGAGTTCCCAGGACGGATCGGCCTGCGCGAGTAGCGCCGTTACCGAGCGTTTGAGGTCATCTTCGCGCTCATTCGTCATAATGACGACGGAAGCAGACAACGGAGTGGCGGTGGAATCGGAACCCATGGCAACCTTACGGTAAGGGCGGATGAAGGACACTGGAAACAGATCGGACAGTCTAAAAATATCACGGGGCGTGGCATCGGCCACGCCCCGTGAGTACCGAACACGTCTTCGCGCTCAACCCAACCGGTTTCCTCGAATTCCGATCACGATATCCTGGAACGGGATATCCTTCCCGCTTGCGGCCAGTGCGCGGCGGATCACCGGAACAAAGCCCCCGCAGCAGGGAACTTCCATACGGGCATACGTAATGGATTTGACCTCATTCTGAGCAAAAATCTGCGTAAGCTTCTCCTCGTACGGACGCACGTCATCCAGTTTCGGACACCCGACAAGAAGAACCTTGCCCTTCAAAAGCTCCTGATGAAAATCGGGGTATGCGAACGGAACACAGTCTGCGGCGATCAAAAGGTCGCACCCGTTGAGGAAGGGCGCATGCGGTGGCACCAGGGTTATCTGGACCGGCCATTGCCGCAGTTGGGTGGGCAACCCCGTTACGGCTTCGCGGGAAACCTGGGCGGGCGCCTCGCGCAGGTCCACTGTTTTTGACCCCGGACACGCCGCGGGAGCCATGGTGGCGATAACCTTCCCGCCTCCGGTTGGCGGCACAGGAATACCGTTCTCCTTCAGATACGCAAGCGCTTCGGCAAGCAGGTCGAACTCGTCGTGGTCGCGCAGATGGACGAGGTGCGCAGCAATCGTGTTCGTTCCCTGTTGTACGACGTTTGCCATCACGCGCCGCTCGTCGTACGGCTCCGCCTCCCGTTCCTCGATAGTAATTGCACCCTGCGGGCAGTGCCCGATACATGCCCCGAGACCATCGCAGAAAAGATCGCTGACGAGACGCGCTTTCCCGTCAATGACCTGGATTGCGCCCTCGGGGCAGTTGGGTATGCACTGCTCGCAGCCGTCACACAGACTCTGGTCGATCTTGATGATACTTCGTGTTGCCATCGTGCCTCCGCGAACAAACCGGCGTGGTGGTTTTCCACTACGTCTTTACCGTGTCCGTTCGCGTGAAGTTCCGCGCGGCAATTTCGTCACGCTTCCGCAGTTCTTCCAGACGTTCCTCGTACGGCGGGGGCTCGGGTATGCCCAGCCACGCTCGTTTCTCCCGCAGATAGTAGAGGTAATTCTCGTACGTGACATCGGGCGGCACGCGGTGATCCACGTGCGGGATGAACCCACCGTCGCGGACCAGCGGATCCAGCCGTTTCAGGTCGGCCAGGATCGCCTCTTTGCCCTCGATCAGTGCCATCTTGTCCACGCCGCCTTTGAGCAGAACCTCGTGCCCGTACGTGTCGCGCATCTGTTGAGGATCAGAGCCACCGCGAATCTCAATGGGAAACATGATGTTCACGCCGCCCTCGAGCCACGGACCTACGAGCTGAGTCACGTCGCCGTCGCAATCGAGGTACGTAAGGTCGCACCCGACCTTGCGCACGCGGTCCGTGATTCTTTTGTACCGCGGCGTCACGACTGCCCGGAAGAACGTCGGGCTGACCATCGGACCGTTGTTGAAGCAGATGTCCTCCCACATGGACACCACATCGAGTTTGACGCCGGCCTTTTCCATCTTCTGGAGCACCGGTTCGGCGCATGCGATGATGAAATCCGCAAGGTAATCCACCATCTCCTCGACCCATTCAGGATCGTCAATGGTCAGCATCGCAAGGTTTTCAAACCCCATCCAGTTGCGGATCCATCCGAACAGGCTCCCCATACCGATGCCGACCGGATTTTCTGCGGTTTTGAGACGTTCCACGATTTCATCAATGTTGCTCGGGATCCTCCGCGGATCGGTGGGGTCCATGCGGCGCTTGAAGTCTTCCCAGTCATCGCGCGTCTCCAGCGGGAACCGGATGTACTTCGGAATGGACGCCCTGCCGCCCTTGTTCGCCATCTGAGTCACGCCGGACCCGTCGATGAAAATGACGTGATTCTCATCTTCACTGATGACTTTGTGCTCGAATCCGGGTATCAGCCCCTGATTCACCGGCGCCCAGTCGGTCTGCGCGAATCCGAAGAAGAAGTCGCCTTTCCAATTGTCGTTTATCTCGCTCGGAAGACCCTGCTTGTGCCAGGCGGTCAGCGTCTCATCCCACCAGCCGAATTCCTCATCCGGAACGTAGTCAACGGGTTGGAAGTGGAAAAGCCTGACGTAGCGTTCACGTGGTGTCATCGGTGCACCTCTGGTTCGAAGTTGGAATCCATCTCCCGTTTCAGAACAATCCGCTGATTTCTCCGCTGTCGTTGACATCGATCCTCTCGGCCGCCGGATGCTCGGGCAAGCCAAACATGGTGAGGATGTTCCCTGCATACGCAATTACAAACCCGGCGCCGGTGGCCGCTTTCACGTCGTTGATAGTCACGATGAACCCGCTGGGGCGCCCCTTCAGCGCAGGCTGGTCGGAAAGAGAGTTCTGCGTCTTCGCGATGCACACAGGGAATTTCCCGTACCCCTGCTCCTCATAGCGCGCCAGCTTCGATTTCACCGCGCCCGCAAACGTGACCCCGTCCGCCCCGTAAATCGTGACCGCGATCTTTCTGATCTTCTCCGCGAGCGGCAGGTCATCCTCATACAGGAAATGCGGGGACGACGGTTTCTCCACCGCGTCCAGCACCAGCGCGGCCAGTTCCTCGCCGCCCGCGCCGCCTCTTGCCCAGACGTCCGCCAGCGCCACTTTGATCCCTTTTGCCGTGAGCGACTCGAGAACGAGGGATATCTCCTCCTGGTCGTCCGTGGCAAACCTGTTCAACCCCACAATCGGCGAAACACCGTGCGCCTGCATGTTCTCAATGTGCTTGTACAGGTTCGGCATGCCTTTCTCAAGAGCGGCCAGGTCCTTCGACTCCAGCTTCTTGAGGTCTGCGCCACCCTGATACTTCAATGCGCGGATCGTCGCCGCGATGACGATCGCCTGCGGCATCACGCCCGCGGTTCGGCACTTGATATTCATGAACTTCTCGGCGCCGAGGTCGCTGCCAAACCCCGCCTCAGTCACCAGATAATCACTCATCGCCAGTCCCAACCGCGTGGCAACCACGCTGTTGCACCCGAACGACACGTTGCCGAACGGTCCGGCATGAATGAGTGCAGGCGTGCCTTCTACCGTCTGAACAAGATTCGGCTTCATCGCATCGCGCAATGTCGCAGCCATCGCGCCGACCGCCCCGAGGTCAGATGCGCATACCGGACGGCCCGAACTCGTCGCCGCCACCGTAATCCTTCCCAGGCGTGCCTTGAGGTCTGCCATGTCGCGCGAAAGAGCAAGAATCGCCATCACTTCGCTTGCCGCAGTGATCTCAAACCCGCTCTCGCGCACGACGCCATTGGCATAGCCGCCAGTACCCACGATCACCTTCCGCAGCGCGCGGTCGCACAGGTCCAGCGTCCGATTCATGCAGATAGACCGCACATCAACACCGAGTGCGTTCCCCTGGTGCAAGTGGTTATCCAGCATCGCGATGAGCAGGTTGTGCGCCGTCGTAACTGCGTGGAGGTCGCCGGTGAAGTGCAGGTTGATGTCCTCCATTGGCAATACCTGCGAATAACCGCCGCCGGTGGCGCCCCCTTTCACACCGAAAACCGGTCCGAGAGAAGGCTCACGCAACGCCACGAGCGACTTCTTCCCGAGGCGGCACAGCGCCTGGCTCAACCCGATCGCAAGGGTGGTTTTCCCCTCGCCGGCCGGGGTCGGTGTCATGGCGGTTACAAGAATGAGCTTCCCCGGTCGGCTGTGCGCGCTGATCCGTGAAATGGCGTCAAAGCTGATTTTTGCCTTATGGGGCCCGTACAACTCCAGATCATTCTGGGCAAGACCAAGAGCACCGGCAACTTCAGTGATGGGGCGCAGCGTAGTGCGCTGTGCAATCTCGATGTCGGTAGGCATTGGTGTACAACCCCTGATACGGAACGGGACACGAACGCGGGCACAAACGAAGTAATTGAGTTACACGTCGTAAGACAATCAAGGTACGGCTTGCCCGCATCCGCACCAAACCACGGGGGGCGGGGAACCTTCTTCGACGCAGCATGTGTTCAGGTTTGGAAGCGGGGCTTCCGGCAGATCATCGGGTATCGCGTGTGGGACGCGACTTCGAACTCCATGCCTTGGGTGCCGCATCGGATGTCTACCGACCGCCGCAAAACCCAACCCGATATGGACGAGCACCGCGCCCAGTCCGTATCATCAATAGTACCGGTGCCGTGTTGCACCAAAGTCGCATTCAAACGCGGCAAATCGCATCTGTATGCGAAACAGGAGATTCCCGCCATGAGCGAGCGAACACCGCACATCGAAACGGCTGCATTGCATGCCGGACAGACTCCCGACCCGGTGACAGGTTCCCGTGCCGTCCCCATTTACCAGACCAGCAGCTATGTGTTCAACTCGACCGAACACGCCGCCGATCTGTTTGCGCTGAAAACCTTCGGCAACATATACACC
>JAKPPK010000195.1 GCA_029547385.1 Candidatus Latescibacterota bacterium | reverse complement strand
CGCACCTCCCGGAGGTACGCTTCCAGGGCCTGATCATCGAGTTTGGAACCGCCGGCGGTGTTAGTTGTCATAGGCTCCGCTCCGTTTGATTGAAGTTTTTTCCATTTCGACAAACAGCTACGTCAGGGAGTTCCACGACGTGGCCGGAGCCGCAAATGAATATTCTCGCACCACTTGCAGGGTAAAGAAAACGGTTCCCGCAAGCGTCACGAGAGATCGTGCACAATATTTGGAATATACTGCAATTCATAATGTTCCGCTAACGCCGGAGACTTCAATCCTCACAGGCAGCGCGGCGCCAGGCCTGCACAGTCCGGGGCGAACCGGAATTGTGTCACCCCCCGGATTCTCTCTGTGCATTCCATCGCATTGCAGCCTTGGCCAAGGACTCCATGCAGGCCTTCATCCGGTGTCGTAAATTTGAAATTGGAGGTGGCTGTATGGATAAACCGCGTGCCATAGTGCTCGCATCCGGCGGGATGGACAGCACAGTTACGGTTGCTCTGGCAAACGAGCAGGGCTTCGAACTCGCGCTGCTCCATGTGAACTATGGTCAGTTGACCGAGAGGCGCGAACTTCAGGCATTCCATGCGGTCGCCGACCACTATCGGGTTCCTCAATCGTTGCGTCTCGTCGTCGATATCGGGTATCTCGTCCAGATCGGCGGGTCGGCACTGACTGACGCGACCATCCCATTCCCGGAACCCACGTTTTCCGACCGGAGAATGGTTCCCAGCACATACGTTCCGCAACGAAACGGGAATCTGCTCTTTATCGCCTCTGCGTGGGCGGAAGTGATCGGGGCCGAGTCTATCTGGGCGGGGCTGGTGGAGGAGGATTCCAGCGGTTATCCAGATTGCCGCCGCAGTTTCTGTGATGCGATAGAACGCGCGATAGCAGAGGGCAACCACGACCAGCATTCCGACCCCAGAATTATCACGCCCCTCATCGGGTTATCCAAAGCCGATATCGTGCGTACCGGTGTACGTCTCGCAGCACCATTCGAGAAAACCTGGTCGTG
>JAKPPK010000191.1 GCA_029547385.1 Candidatus Latescibacterota bacterium | reverse complement strand
GCGCTCGGGAAAACCTCAGCCTCAACGGGATAGGGAACACCGTAACGCTTAGGGAAGGAACAATCGCCGCGGTTCCCGAACACGGTTTTGACCTGATTGTCGCCAACATTGAGCTCCGCACGCTCATCGCAGTGGGAGAGGCATTGCGGGCCCGAATCCATCCCGACGGAAGGGCGGTATTCAGCGGGATCCTCCAACAGGAAGCAGATTTGTTCGTCCAGGCGATGACGAAGGTGGGATGGCAAACGATGCGCCGCACGCGGAAATTTGACCCTGCGACGGGCGACGGGTGGGTCTGCTGTGTTGCCACGCCGTCGTTCCCCGCGGGTGCGAAATCAGACCTTTTCTGAAAGATTTCTGGCGCAGGGCGCGCACGTATCGAACTTGCGCACCCTGCGAACCGAAGGGGAAGACCCTATTCCAGACGCTCCTGGCGTGCTGCCTGGATGTAATTGGCGCAGTATTCGTCTGCACCGACGAGGGCCTCGGCGGCAAACGCCAGCGACATCAGTTTGCGGTCTGTCGGGTCAATGATCGCTGCGTCAAGTCCGGCGCCGATGGTAAGTACCATGAACGCCTGATTGAGTAATTTGCGAACCGGAAGACCGTAGGAGATGTTGCTCAATCCGCAGATGAAATGGACTCCATCAAACTCCTTCTTCAGCGTGCTGATGGTTTCCAGCACCGCTGTTCCTGCGCTTGCCTCCGCACCGATGGGGTAAATGAGCGGGTCAACGTAGATATTGTCTGCGGCAATACCGTCTTTGACGAGGCTGGTGACCAATGATCTGCCGATCGCGATCCTGTCCGCGGCCGTTTTCGGTATTCCTGCGTCGTCCATCAGCAGAGCCACGACCTTGGCTTTTGAATCGCGCGCCAGTGGCATCAACCCGTCGTACTTCGCCTTCTCGGCGCTGATGGAGTTTATCATCGGCACTCCTTTGTGCACCTTGAGCGCCGCCTCAACCGCAACTGGGTTCGGGCTGTCGATGGCGCAGGGCGTGTCCTCCGACACCTGTTGAACCGTGGCGACCAGCCACGTAAGGTATTCCGGCTCCTTCTCCACGCCCACGGCCGCTGCGTTGCAATCCAGGTAGTGCGCACCCGCATTGACCTGCATCGTCGCTTCGTCTGTGATAACTGCGATATCCCGCGTTTCGATTGCTGGCAGAAGGCGTTTGCGTGTGCTGTTGATGCGTTCTCCGACAACTAGCATCGTTGTCCTCTCCTGTCTTTTCTGTGTGTTCCAGTGTATTCAGGAAGCAATTCCTGACTTCGCAGCAGCGTGAATCTCTACCACGCCGCGTTGCTCAGGCATGAGACCCGCACGTTTCAATACTTCCGGAACGACGGCTTCCCAACTCACCGTCATCAGGTGAATACCGGAAACGCCGGGTATTTCGCGCACCTGTTGGATGGTTTCCACGGCCATTTGAATGCCTTCTTCTTCCGCGTTCTGCGCCCCTTTCATGCGGGCTATCGCTTCCGCCGGAACCCTCATTCCAGGCACCTCGGTGCTCATGAATTCCAAGGGACGCGCACTCTTCACAGGCATGATTCCGATCAGGAAATGAAGCCGCTCGTGGAATCCTTTGTCCACCACCATCGCCATGAATTCCCGGACCCGCGGGACATCAAACGTGCACTGCGTCTGGATGAAATCGGCCCCCGCGAGGCGCTTTTTTGCAACTTTGAGAACGTGGAATGGCATCGGATCGCCAAACGGGTTCGCGGCGGCTCCAAGAAAAAAGTTGGGTTGCACGAGGGGTGTTTTCGAAGTGGAACGAAGTTCCACACCGGAATCCATGTACCCATGCCGAATTTTGTCAAACATCTGGATAATGTGCACGGAATCCATGTCGTACACGGGTTTGCCGGCCGGGTGATCTCCCATGTTGATGTAGTCCCCCGTCACTGCAAACACGTTCCGGACGCCCAGGGCGTACGCGCCAATCAGATCAGACTGCAGTGCCAGCCTGTTGCGGTCCCGCGCGGTCACCTGAAATACCGGTTCGCCCCCCTGCTGCACCAGGTACGCACAGACCGCAAGGCTGCAGATCTTGACGGAGGCCGACGCGTTGTCGGTGATGTTGATCGCATCAGCGACCTCACGAAGCAGCTCAAATTTCTTGCCAACCACCGACAGATTCGGCACACGAGGCGGAACAATCTCCGCTGTGACGGCAAACTTCTTATCCCGCAGTACTCGCTCGAGAGTGCTCGCGCATGGCCGGGAAACGGGGGAGACCTGTGAATCTGATGCTTTGTTATCCATGGTTCGGGAAGCTCCTGGGAATCGGAACGAACGCCGGCATACGGAAACTGGTGTCAGGGGTTATGTCGTTGTTCCGCCTTAATTCGTTTTTGAGGGTTCTGATTCCTTTTTCGGTTCCACTGCATGTCCCTTCCCGTCGATCCTGCCGGTCAACAGGTTCCACCATGACGGAGTTCCCCACAGTCGCCAGTCGACGGGTGGGTTGATGTTTTCCAGTTTTTCTTCCCATCCAAGCATCTCGGAGCGCTCCCAGATGAGGTTCCAGATGCACGGCCGTTCGGGAAATACTTCGCACTTGCCGTTCATTGAACCGCCGCAGGGCCCGTTTCGCATCTGCTTCGGGCAACGCATGGGGCACGTCAGTCCGGTGGATCTCAGAACGCACTGCCCGCACATGGAACAATCGAACAGCGGAACCTTGGCAAACTGCTCGCCAATATCCACAAGACGGATGTACCACGGTTTCGCTTTTACGTTGAAAAACATCGTCTACCCTCTCTTTTCGAACCCGCTCGTTCGTCCGCTACTTTACGCACTCTCTGCCGTTGCAGGCAATTGAACGAAGCATGCGCCGCCAAAGGGAAGGAAAACCCTGCAGGTGTTCGCGCACAAAAGCGCCGACTGGGAACACACGCACCCAGCCGGCGTTTTCGCTTGCGATCCGGTTTGTCGGCAAATTTGCGCGGAACTGGAACTACGCTATTCCGAGCGCGCTCTTGGCAACGTCCACGCCGCTCGCCGCGTCCGCAGCATAACCGTCCGCGCCAATCTGATCGGCGAACTTCTGTGTTACCGGAGCGCCACCGATAATCACCTTTGCCTTGTCCCGCACGCCGGCGGCCGTCATGGCTTCGATGGTGTCACGCATCGCAGGCATCGTTGTCGTGAGCAGAGCCGAAAGGGCAACTATGTTGGCACCCTTTTCTTTCACGGCACCGACAAACTGCTCGGGCGAACAATCAACGCCGAGGTCGATAATCTCAAAACCGGCACCCTCAAGCATCATTGCCACGAGGTTCTTGCCGATGTCATGCAGGTCGCCACGGACGGTACCGATCGCAACTTTGCCTATCGGTTCCACTTTGGCTTCCACAAGCGCAGGCCGAAGCTTTTCCATCGCCGCCGCCATAGCCCGCGCGGCGACCAACACCTCGGGAACGTAGAACTCGCAGTTTTTGAACTTCTCGCCAACCACGGCCATACCCGCAATCAGCCCCTCGTCAAGAATCTGCTTCGCAGGCATTCCTGCGCTCAACGCTTCCGCGGTGAGTTCGGCCGTTTTGACGCGGTTGCCCGCGATAATCGCATCAGCAAGCGCTTGAAGTTGAGCCATGTTCGTGCCTCCGTCGTTTCGGCTTGAAATCAGCACGCGCCCGTCCACGCACACGAACGCGCCCTGGATTGTTCGTTTCAAAAACGGGAACTGCCCTGTCAGGCACTCCCGGCACCCTTCGGCAGTCTCCGGACTCCCCGGAAACCCGGAATAAGTGCTGCCTGCAAACTCGAATATTGTACGAACGTCAATGGGACCCGAAAACGCAACACCGCCCCTACACGGTTGTAAAAAAAACAGGACCCACGTGCAGAACGCAAGGGTGCGATGCAACCACAATCACTCTGATCCCCTCGCACCATCAACGTGTTTCGTAACGATTCGTCGGAGCTCGGGTCGCTCAATGCTCAAAATCCGATCTATCAACACATGCGCTGAAGTGTTCCCCTTCGAACACCTTCACCTCCGCGAGCCTGCAACCGGCGAGGCGTGCGAAGTGCGGTTCAATCTGCCCCCAGATCCACCTCGCAAGTTCCTCAGCCGTACTCGGGTGGCTCCGAAAGTAAGGTTCGTCATCAATCATGTGATGGTCCAAACGCTTAATCACATGATCCCTCACAATTTCGTCAACTCTTTCGAAGTTGAGAAACATGCCGTGTTCCAGCTTCGACCCTTCAAGAGTCACTTCGAGGCGGTACGTATGACCGTGGATTGTCTGGCAGGGGCCGTAGAGCGCAGCGTTTTCCTCATTGGAACAACCGGCGTCGTGCAGACGATGTGCAGACTCGAACGAATAGTACCCTGTGATACGCATCTCTCGGTATCCTGATGAAACACGGGATAACCCGTCGTCAGCCGTTTGGGTAGCCCGTCATAAAATCACGGCCCACACGCCCTGGCAACTACATCCTTGAGCAGATGCCGGTATTTTGCGTAAGACTGATAGGAGACGCCGCGCCGGACACGGCCATCGAGCAGAGGAAGATACCTTCCCTGCTCAAGAAGCGGCACCACATCGAGCTCAAGCCGGCGCTCCATCTCGTTCTCGTTGAGCGACAAAATGGCAGAGTCAATACCCCCGATCAACCCGAGCGCGCCCCCGTACCGGTTTCGTATACGCGGATAGGACACCCCGGCGACCCCGCTTTCACCCGACCAGAAAATCGAAGCGCCAAGGTCTCTGAACGCAGGTATCAGAGAAGCAGTGTTCCCGTATGTCTGGAACACAACGTGTGAGACGCCGGCCTTCCGCGCCTGATCAAGCAACACTTTGTACGCCGCCCCGCATACTCCGCGCAGCATTTCGGGGGAAATGACGGGCGCGCAATTGGAGGCGATCGGTTCGGAAAACACCACGAAATCGAACTTCACAGAGTCGTACGCACGCTGGAGCACCTGCATTGCGAATTCGGATGCTTCGCGCAACCGGTGGGACATCGTTTCAGGTTCGTCATGCAGGGCGATCAGGAGTGGCGCGAGAGAATTCCAGTCCGCGACACCGAAGGTCAGAAACAATCCCCGCGATACACGCAAACCAACCGCGAAATCACGGGTGGAAAAAGAGACAACCTGCTGGTCCCAGTCGCGGGGGTACCTCCGGATGTCGTCGGCGGGACAGGTTTGCACAGGCTCGGGATTGGTTACCGGTGTGAACGAGAAATCGACGTGCCGCAAGTCGGGCTGAACAACCTCAAATCGTTCGATCCCCAGTGTGCGTTCCCAATCCGCGTCAGGACACACACCTTGCGATGCCCAGTCTTCGACCACGTCATCCCGGATGCCGTCCCCCCAAAGCGGGGGCGAGCACCGGCTCGTTCCGGCAAACGTTGCGACGAAACGTTCTCTGCTGGTCAGGTCCACCGCTCGAGCTTTTTTCTGCGGTCTCGGAGCTTCTCCTTCACCACTTTTCTGTGCTTGTCGCTATCTTCGTCCATCTTCACCGCGCTCTCGAGAAGCACTCGAATTGCCTTCAGATGCTTGACGATCTTTCCTCTTCTCGTCCCGTCGATTGGCGGTGTTGAGACCGGGAGCGCGTCCACAACAGCCCCGAGCTTTTCGAGATCCTTCATGAACTTTGGCTTAAGCCCGTATTTCTGCGGTTGCGCGAGCAGGTCGCTGACAAGCACCATAATGGAACCCTGGTGTTCCGTCACGGTCTCCTGCCACTGCATCTGCCCTTCCGTCAGGTCCGAGGCCTGCGCGTCCGTGCTGGCAGTTGCGTCAGACCCGATTTCCTGCCCGGTCAGAACCTCTTTGATCCGCACGGCGAGCAATCGTCCGATACCGCGAACGTGCATCAGCTTCTCCAGCGGAACGTCCCGCGCCGCTTGAAGGTCCTTGATACCCGCGGCTTTCAGCCATTTCGCCTTTGTCGGGCCAACCCCGGGGAGGTCGTCGAGAGTCTTCACCACCGCCCCACCAGCAGATGCCTTCGTTTCGTCCACCATGTCCCCCTCCGCTTGTCAAACTTTATTCGTCGACAGTCGGCGCAACAACATCCGCCCCGGCCGACTGGCTGAGCGTTGCAGAAATGGCAGCGCGCAGTTCACGCTGGATTTCGTCCACCTTCTTCCGCGCGTCTATAACGGTGAACCCGTACTCGTCTGACATCTTGTCGAATTCTCGGATAACGTCCGACTGGTATTTGATGAAACTCTCATACGGATCAAGCTGGGGATACTGATCGAGGCCTGCTTCCCAGTGGTCGAGGCTGTCTGCCAGCAACACGCGATGAATGAGCGTGTTGACGTCCACACGCAGGTATACCACGAGATCCGGCTCGATGGCTATGCCGTACAGGCGCCGAATCCATTCCGGGTCAGTGCCCCGGGCCAGCGCGCGGGCAAACGCGGTGTACACGTAACGGTCCGCCAGAACGACGAAACCACTCCGCAAAGCAGGGATGATTTCGTGCTCCAACCTGTCAGCAAAATCCGTCGCATACAGCAAATTGAACGTGAGCAGGTTCAGCGCGTTTCCCGCTTTCGCAAGATCTATGCTTTCCCTGACCAGTGCCGAGCGAGTCCAACCGGTCTCGATCACTCCGTACCCTTGAACCTCCAGCCACGTGCGCAGGAGGGAGAGTTGTGTCGTCCGGCCCACGCCGTCCGAGCCTTCAACCACGAGCAGGTGCCCGTTGACTTCTGAAAGGTCAACGTATGGCAGTCCCGTTCCCATGAACCGTCGTTTTGCCATTGCGTCCTTCCTTTTTCACCCGTCGTTCTGGGTACCGGCTCTGCGAACCGTCGAGTCCTTTGATTCGTTTCCGGTTTTCTGTTCCTTCGCCGCCAGATACGGAGCGAGATACGACTGAAGCTCCCGCGAGACAAGCGCCCTGAACTGCTTCTGCTGAGCTTCGATCGGTTGAACGGCATCAATCACATGGAAACCGAATTCTTCCGACATGCGATCATATTCGTCGAGAACACGGCTCTGGAACAGCTCGAAGCACTCGACCGGATCCTTGCTCAACCCCGTGTCCATGCCTGCTTCATAGAATTTGAGCTTCATGCGCGCGCTCAGAAGGCGTCTGAGGGAAACGCGGATGGGCACTTTGAAATACACCGCAAGATCAGGCTTTATCGCGAAATCGTACAGAGATCGGACCCATTCGGGATGAACTCCCCGCGCAGTATCCCTCGCAAAGGCCGTGAACGCGTACCGATCGGCAATCACAACCATCCCTGCCTGGAGCGGGGGTATGATCTTGTAAGAAAGCCGGTCGGCAAAATCGGTAACGTGAAGCAGGCTGAACGTAGTAGGGGTAAGCGTATTGTCCTTCTTCGCCTTCTTTGTGGAGCTTTTCACAAGAGCTGACGAATTCCATTCCGTCCAGAACACCGGCACGCCAAGGGATACCAGCCATTGCCGGAGCAGCGACGCTTGCGTCGTCTTTCCCGAACCATCGATACCTTCGACGATGATCAAGCGTCCGGGAAACGTGTGCTTTTCATGGAGTCGTGCCATTTTCGCCTTCTCTTTCGGGAAAACCGCCGGAGGAGACCACGATGAATTTCACAGGCACACCGAGAAGCTCCTGGAGAACGTCGCTTTTTCTCCCTGCGGCCCGTAATTCCTCATCCACTCCCCCGACCGCCTTGCACGAAATAGTGCAGTCGTTCCGCGATACCCGCATCTGGGCGGACGTGATAAGTCCGCGATGTGTTCTGTCAAACCCGTCCGCGATTCTGAGCACACCGGCGAGACGACGAACGGACTCCCGATCGTCGTCGCCGAGACCATCAAATACCGGATCGTCCGCATCCGGGAAACGCTTTCGGTGCGCACGCGCCACTGCCGCAATGATCTGTTTTTCGCTCCGTCGGAATCCGATCAGATCGGCCCTGCAGATCATCGCCTCCGAAACTTTGTGGTGCCTGCGAACGCCATTAATATAACCTATATCGTGTAATAGAGACGCGTACTCAAGCCATTCACGCTCCCATTCCCGGTTTTTTTTTGGCGGCGGCAGACCTCCGTACAACTCGAGGGCGAGTTTCGTCACCTGCACCGCATGCGCTTCCTCAAAGTCCCACGATCTGGCCAGCTCGATTACGGCCGCTTTCCTGGCGCTCCGAGGAATAGATGCCGATTCCAAGCCCTTTTCACCCATTCGCAAGGGACTCAATAACCCGCTCATCGAGTTTCTTCTGGAGCTCCGGCCACGTGTTTTTGAAAGCCTTCCATGCTTTCATCCGTTCCAGTTGGCACCTCTTCCGGAGCCATTTCACCGCAACGTTCCTCTCCGATTCCCGCCAGACACTGAGGCGCACATCCGCGTCATGCACGTCCCCCAACGCGTCCTGCACGTTCACCAGCGCGCGGAGCACGTCGCTCCGGTCCTTGCCCAGAACCCTGTACCACGCGTCCACTGCATACCGCATACGCCTGCACTCCCGCCGCAGCGCGTGCTGTCGTTCCGACGACGACTCCTTCACGGTGCCCACGTAGCGCAATATCCCGCGTGCGCGGCGCGCCAGCACTTTGCGGATTTCGTCTTCCAGAACTCCCTCCGCACGAGGAAGAACGTGCACTGCGCCGGTTCCCCGGGCCACCCAGTCGTCCAGACGAATCAAAAGGGCACTGAAACGAGCGCTTCTGAGACCAACCAGAAGCCTTCTGAGCTTTTCCCGCCTTCTTCGCGCGGCATTTTCGCGCAACCTGAGCAACCCTTTTTTCACGTCATCCGGGCATGCCGTCATCATCTTGTCAAGCCAAAGAATTGTGATATCCAGGTCGCGGACATTTCCAAGCAATCCGCCGAACCACACCAGTTCTCGTGAAAGCTCGTTGTACGCGGTTTCCTCCCAGATGAATCGGTAAAGCCGCAAACCGGCGCGGATTCGCCGGAGCGCAATTCGCATGTCATGCCGCGGCTTCACCGACAGGATTGACCCTATGCCCGGTATCGCGGCCGTTACCTGAGTGAGGTATCCCCGCAGAATGATACACGCCGACTCCCCCACTGAGTCCTTCCGCCGGACGGGGGGACGCCAGGGGCTGCGGCGGCGGGCAGCAACAATTTGCGGTGGCGCCCCGATGCACGATTCCCACAGATCGGCTTTCTTTTCCGCACGCGCAATGTCGTGATCAAGCGTGTCCTGATTACCCGCAACACCAACTACTGGCCGTCTTCGGCCCTTTACTGCGATCACACGGGTGGTCTGCTCCATGTTGGAATCCAACCCGTCGGCGATCCGCACGATCGCAGCCAGTCTCAGTGTTGTCTCCTGCAGATCCGGGGGCAATTCCATCCAGAGGGGTTCTGCCTCGGGAACAACCTGCTTCCGATGAAATGCAACGATGCAGGCGACCATATGTGTGTGGTCAGTCGGCAGTTCGTGGGGTTTGAGATTCAGGGGAGTGAAGCCGCGAAGTCCTTCGTTCGCAACGATATCGCGCCCGCGCAGGTGATGGTTTTCCGGGTCCTCGTAGAAGCCCACATTGTGAAGCAGCGCTCCCGCCTGAAGGGCAGGAAGGTAGAGAGGACTCACCTTGTGCGCTGGCAGAGTACCGAGAAAAATCGTCGTTGCAAGGCGCGCCACGTGGTCACTGTGCGACGTGTCGTCGTGGTGCCTTGCGCGAAGGGCAATAAGAGAAGCTCGGTGCATTCGCTACTGATTCCGCAGATGTAACAGCAGCGCTCTCGGCCCCCGCAGTTTTTTGAACTCAATCACCGCCTGTGGCCCGGGAGCAACGAGCAGCCTGATGTCATGCTTTGTAAGCCACGACCGCACATCTTCCGGCACAGAGAGCCCGTGCTCGGTGCTCGTTCCCACCAACAGAGTGCGCGCGTTGCCTTTGATCGCGGCGTTTGCCTCCTCGATACTGAGAACGTTCCCGCCGGACGAAGAGCGTTTTGCAAGTTTTTTCGGCCGTTTCCGCACCTTGCCGTCTGCGCGTATCAGCACGTCCTGTGTGTAGCGTTTGCCGTTGATCTGCACTTCACCCGCGCCAAGCCACTCGACCTGGGGAACGTACGCGGTTGCTCCTGCGGGGCGCCGCGCTTTCAGCGCCTCTTTGGCTATCACTGCCGCGCCAACGATACCGGCATCATCTCCAAGGTAAGAACGCACGATGGATGCCGGCTCACCGTACACTTTCATCATCCGGGGTTTCGCCGAGTCCACGATTATCGGCATCATGAAATCCCCGCACGCCTCGATCAGGCCCCCGCCAACCACAACGACCTCAGGATCCAGCACATTCACCACATTCGCGATTCCGAGGCCGATGAGGTCCGCGGCCTTCGCGAGGATGCCAGAGACCAGCTCGTCCCCTTCCTGCAGCGCCGATCTCAGCATGCCGCTCCGCAGTCGCTCCCCCGACCTTACTGCGTCTGTAAGAACCGTCGCCGTGCCGGCCTCCACCGCCTTTCTGATGTCCCGTTCTATCGCAGTCCGGCTGGCAAACGATTCGAGACAACCCGTTCCGCCGCAGCCACAAACCGGGCCTTCCTGTGCGACGCGGATGTGTCCGACTTCCCCCGATCCGCCGTGGGCACCGGCGTACAGCTTTCCATCGATGATGATTCCTCCGCCAATCCCCGTTCCGATGAATATTCCGAACAAATCGTCCACCTCGGCGCCCGCCCCGTACCAGGCTTCGCCGAGCGTGCAGAGCGTCACGTCATTGCCAACCACCACCGGAAGGCCGCACAGTTCCGTCAGACGCTTACCCAGCGGCACGTCATTCAGCGGAAGGTTTGCCGTGGCAACCACATGGCCACTCCCCGTGTCCACTGTTCCGGGAACCCCTATCCCGACTGCCGCAATCTCCTTGTCACTCTTGCGGCGGATTTCCTCGATACCCACAACCAGCTGCGTTACGATTTCCTCAGATGTCGTGGTTGCGGATTTCACTTTCAAACGTGTGAGAACACGTCCGTTCTTGTCCACCACTCCGAACAGGACTTTCGTTCCGCCGAGGTCTATGCCGAGAACCGGACGCTTTTCTTCCGCCGCCATCGCAGGTTCCTCCCTGAGAAACACACGCCTCTCAGCAAAAGTCAGACGCTGAAACGAATGTTGAGGATATCGCCGTCCCTGACCTCGTATGCCTTCCCCTCAAGGCGGAGCAAACCTTTCTCGCGAGCATGTGCCAGTGATCCGCAATCCACGAGATCGTCGTACGTAATAACCTCCGCCCGGATGAATCCCCGTTCAAGATCCGTGTGGATCACACCCGCCGCTTCGGGTGCCAGAGCTCCTGACCTTACTGTCCATGCACGGACTTCGTCGGGTCCAACGGTAAAAAAGCTTATGAGATCAAGAAGTCGGTATGAGACTTTCACCAGCCTCCTCACTGCCGGTTCAGAAATGCCCAGCGCCTCCAGAAAAGCCGGCTGATCAGCCGCGTCCAGTCGGCTGATCTGCATCTCCGCTTCCGCGCAGAGCACAATCAATTCCGTTTTCGCGCGCGTGGCGAGGGAAGCAAGTTCCGTCGAACGGTAGCTCTCGTTTCCCAGCTGGTCTTCGCCCACATTCACAACCACCACAATGGGTTTCCTGGTGAGAAATTGAAACCCTCGCAGCAGCTTTTCCTCTTCCTCCGTAAGATTCAGTTCGCGAAGCGGGATCTCCGATTCGAGCGCATCTCGGCAGGAACGAAGCAATGCCCACTCGCGCTCCCCTTCTTTCCTTCCCGCCTTCAGCTCTTTCTCCAGGCGGTCAAGCCTGCGTTCGGCAACCTCCAGATCTGCCAGCACCATTTCGAGATCCAGGTCGCCCACGTCTCGAACCGGGTTGATCCCGCCTTCAGGGGCGGGTACGGAGTCAGATTCGAAAGCCCGAACGACATGTATCAGTGCATCAACTGTTCGCAGAGCGTTCAGCACGCCACTTCTGGAATCTTTCGCAGAACCTTTGACAATCCCCGCAACGTCAACATACTTCACGTCCGCGGGTACCGTCTTTTTCGGACGAAACATGGCGGTAAGAACGTCAAGCCGTTCATCCGGGACCTTCACGACCGCAAGGTGCGAGGGTTTGTCGGACGAGAACCCTCCCGTTGCACGCTGTTCGCCCGTAAGCGCATTGAAAAGCGTTGTTTTCCCTGTCAAGGGCAATCCGGTAATACCGAGTTCCATCTCGCCTTCTCTTTCGGTAACGTTCCCCGGCCGGAAAAGAGCATCCTCACAACTCGGTCGGGGCAGATTTCTACAGAATCTACCGGACTCGGAACGGGTTTCCAACAGAACTTGGTATGCGGGGCACGTTGGCGGAGGTATTCCCGCTCAGGCCTGTCGGTCAGAGGGATTCCCGTTTGTCACAACTTGGGACCCGGGCGAAGCCCGCGTCTCCCTCGGGAGGTCAGGAAACGACACCCAGGTCAGGGAAGTTCGAGGTTCCAGTCGGCGAGGGCTTCGATCGCCGCGTGGTGCGTCAAATCTAGATGGAGCGGCGTCACCGATACAAAACCCGACATTACGGCGGCGTAATCGCTGTCGTCGCTTGCAACCCAGGTGGGAGTGTCCCCTGCGATCCAGAAATAAGCCCGGCCCCGTGGGTCCCGTTTCGCGATCACTTCATCATGGTAGGTTCTTTTTGATTGCCGCGTCACCCGCACGCCTTTGAGGCGGTCCCTGGAGCAGTCGGGGACATTGACGTTCAACAATGTCTCGCGGGGAAGGCCTTTCGTGCACGCCTCGGAAAGCAGCTTGGCTGCAATCTCTGCTGCCGTTTCAAAATGCGTCCCGCCAACGAGGCTCACGGCCAGAGAAGGTAAGCCGAGAAGTGTCCCCTCCATCGCCGCTGCGACCGTTCCAGAATACGTTACATCGTCCCCCATATTGGCACCGGCGTTGATACCGGATACGACAGCTTCGGGTGGCTCTGGAAGTCCGCCGCGGGTGGCCAGAAGTACGCAATCGGTGGGGGTTCCGTCAACTTTGTACACGCCCGGTTCAACCTCGTCGAACCTCAAAGGACGATGCAAAGTGAGTGCATGGCTTGATCCGCTTTGCTCACGGTCGGGCGCCACAACCACAACATCCAGATCAGGGTTGCGCGAGAGTACGCGACGCAGCACACTGATCCCCGCCGCAAAATACCCGTCATCATTCGTCAACAGAACCCGCATCATTCTCCCGTCGGGTCGCCGTCAGGATTTCCACGACCCAGCCAGATGACCTCTCGTTCGAGCCGCACACCGAACGCATGCCGGACCTTCTCCTTCATGAGTACCGCCAACCGGTTCACTTCGGCGGCGGTCGCATGCCCGCGATTCACTATGATGTTCGCATGTTTCGAATACACTTCGGCATCCCCGACGCGAAGTCCGCGGGCACCCGCCCGATCGAGAAGAAGACCCGCCGCCAGTCTTCGTTCGTGTGTGGCCAGGTCCAGTGCAATCGCAAGGCGCGCTCGCTCGCCCCGGTCGTCAATGTTTTTGAAGAAGGAACCCGCCGTCAGTGCGGTTTTTGGAGGATGTTTCTCCGCGCGGGAAGCGAGAACCGACTGCCGCAGCTCGGAAAGGGCCCGACGGTCCTCCGGCCGGAGCGCCAGCCGGACACGAACGATAGGTTCTCCGCTCATTTTGAGCGCGCTCCCTCGGTAACAGAATCCAAGGCCCGCTCCTTCGATTTCGCGAAGTTGCCCCTCCCGATCTACCACGCTGACAGAAATAACTCTGTCCCCCACCGATTCACCGTAGGCACCCGCATTTCCGCAGACCGCTCCGCCGACCGTACCCGGTATTCCAGACATTCCGGCAATGCCGCCCAACCCGCGAGAAACGGATGCCTCCACGAGGGAATCCCATTCGTACCCGGCGCCAACAGTCGCAGACCCACCTTCAAACGACAGTCTGCGGATGGCGTTCACCAGCACAATACCGTCCACACCGTCATCGGAAACCAGGAGGTTACTCCCCCCTCCTATGCACCGGAGCCCTGTATCGAACTTTCGCGCGACGCGAACGGCCGCAGCAATCTGGGCTTCGGTGGTCGCCGTCGCCAGAATGTCCGCGACACCACCGATCCTGAACGTGGTGTACGCCGCCAGCGGGATGTGTCGCTCCGCCGCGACACCCTCGCGGTTGAGTGCGACACAAACGTTGTCCAGAAGAGCCTTCGCGCGCGCCATGAAATACCTACGAAGAGAAATCTATCGCTTCGTCCAGCATCGCGAGGTAGTTCGCTACCGGAACGTAATTGGGAATAGAGCTCCCAGACCCCAGTGCGAAACGTCCTCGCGCACCACAGGTTTCCATCAAAAACCTCACGTGTTTCCTCACATCCTGAACCGAGCCGGCCGCGAGGAGGTCAATGTCCACCCCACCCAGAACTGCAAGCTTCTCCCCGTATTCGCGCTGGAAATCCTGAATCGGAATGATCGCGTCCTCGAATGAATGCTTTCCATCGAGCTTCACGTCGTTGATCACGTCCTCGACTATCGGAAGGACATTCCCACATGAGTGCAGAAAATACGGGAGACCCCGTTCGTGCGCCATTTCGGCGACACGCGTATGCACTGGAAGAGTGTACGCGCGGAGATGAGCAGGTGCGATCATCGTGCCTGTGCGGAATCCCATATCGTCTCCGGGAAACACGGCGACGAGGTTGTCGAGCTGGACGAGGTGCCGGTAGAAGCCAGTCATGAGATTACCGATCTTGTCATTCACTGCCTTCACCAGATCGGGGTCATCGTAGAGCGCCAGCGCAAGCCCTTCCAGCGAAAAAATCTGCGACAACTGCTCGAACGGTCCACCGCCATGGCTCGCGATCAGCCCCATGCCGTCGGGGAGATTCCTGCTCACATACTCCAGGTCGAAAAAGTCACAGTCTTCCAGCCTCGGCCAGGGGTATTTCTCGAAATCCTCCCACGTGCGGATCATCCCGCGGTGCTCATCCGCCCAGGTACGCTGGTTTCCTGGCACCCCGGACACGTCATCGGCGCGCAGAGAATGCTTCGGAAACACCAGTCCTCTTTCAATGCGGATGAAATCATACCCCATGCGGTACCAGAACTCAATCGCGATATCCAGTGCCTTCCTGCGACTCTCCGCATCGGTTGGCGTGTCAACCCACTCCCTGCCCAGAAGCGACGTGGCAATGGGCTTCATGACGGAACCGTCCACAAGGTACTCCACCATCCGCGGTTTTGTTTCCTTGAAACGGCCCATCAATCCGTCAATGAAGCGCTGCGCGGTCGGTCGCGGATGCCGGAGTGGGATATGGCGGTACATGAATTCCTCCAAGGGGAAGCCCGGTTCGCGGAGCCAGAAAACTGCAGAGTGCGAGAATGACTTCCAGGTTGCGGGAACCGACAACAAAGTATGCAACAGGCGGAACGCGGCACCAAGGGAGAAGCCGGCGCGTGCGCTCGGGCGGGAGTTTGTTTCGCCAATGTTCTCTTTGCGTTCTTGGTACTGGAAATCCGAACAGAGCGGCCAGAAACTCACCGGATGCCACCGGGAAAGGTGCGGGATGCCCGATTTCTCTGTCATCGCAAAGAATTTCGCGGATGCGTTGATCGCGTACGGAACCGATCACTACGGCACCCGTGACACCCCTCTGTTCTGCCACTTCATCGATCTGGAGACGTTGACGGTACCCGCCCAGAAAACTGCCGCCGAGTGGCGCGATCTGATGGCCGATTGGGAAGAGGACAAAGGATACCTCATGTGGGGAAAAGACCGGAGCAACCTCACGTGGGCGCATCAGTCAAACCTTCTCTGGGATACCGAAACCGTTCGGCTCCTTATCAAACTCAGCGAGAGCACAGGCGATCGGCGGTACGCCCAGGCTGCCTGGTCATGCATGGCGTATTTCCCGGAACATTGTGTGAGCAGAGAAACGGGGCTCTTTGCCTGGGGCGAACACGTTGCATACAACGTCGTGTCGGACCGAATTGAGGGGGAACGGCACGAATTGCAGCACGCCGACCCACTTTGGGAGGAACTCTGGCAAATCTCACCGACGAAAGTCCAGCGCGAAATCGAGGCGATTTACCGTTTTCACGTCGTGGACAAGGCAGCAATGATTTACGACCGACACGCGCGCTTCTGGGACGGCCTGCCCGAGCGCGACCAGGCGACAATCCTCGGGTACGCCGGTGTATTCGCCAAAGCCTGGGCGTTCCTGTGGACAAAAACGCGGAAACCAGAGTACCTGCGTTGGGCGCGAAATCAGCTTCTGGCGTTCCAGTCCAAATCAAACGGCGCAGGTCTCTACCCTGACAACTGGACGGACTCGGACAAAAGGCAACTCCCGCGCAACTATCCCGCCCGTCCCGGCCTCGCCAGAGACATGTTTGACATCTACGTGATGACCGGTATGCGAGAATGGTTGGACGACGGGTGCCGCTACCTCGAGGCATGCGTCGGGCTTCGACACGAGGAAAGCCGCACGATGGAAACAAAAGGCGATCCAGTGTTCGGAAGCGATGTCGCAGCCGGAATAGAGGTTCTGATTTCCGCGTTCAACCTGACGCGCAACCAGCAATGGCGCGATCTCGCCGAGGAATATGGTCGCACGCTCGCTGCTGAGCCAATTCCGACTCCACTCATGGCGTCACGGCTGGCTGAACGTATTCAGGCGTTCTGCGCCCTCCATGCTGCCACCGGTGACCCGAGATGGCTCTCTTGCGCCACACGCGACGCGGAATACGCGATCACAACGTTTGTTCATTCCAGTGGCCTCATCAAAGGAACAGCCCCTGTCCGCCGTCGTGACTACTATGATGCCATCCAGGGAAGCGGAAAACTTGCCCTCGCCCTTTATTCGCTGGGAGAGCTCATCCGGACCGAAGGGAACGCAAATCAGGAAAGGCGGGAAGCGGCCGCGGTGCCCGATACGATTCCACCTTCGGTGGACGTCCTGTCTCCGCCGGCCAAGCTGCCAAACCACCTCCCGACGGTTGTTCAGGCTGAGATTCGACACGCTGACGGGATACAGAGAGCGGTGCTCCACTACTCCGTCGGGTACCGTGTCGGGTTGGCCGACTGTACGCCGCTGCGCGAGACATCGGTTTTCCGGTTCCACATTCCGCCTTTCGCACCGTTTGAAGGAGAGGTCCGCTTCGCCGTGGAAGCCTTCTCCGGTGGTTCCCCGCAATCACGAACGATCACCGCGTGGCACACCTTCTCTGTCCGGACGGTCGAAAACCTTGTTGCCGACTTCGCCGGCTGCGCCGCGGGAGAGCGTACTCCGGTCCGCGTGGAAGGATTGCTCCCCGGCGACAGCGTCACGGTAGAAACAGAACCGCGCGAATCTGCCGGCGACCGTATCCTGCCGACGCCATGGACACGCGCTCCCTTGCTGATCCGCGTGAGCGCCCCTCACCGCGAGTCCGCGCAGATCGTTATCGGGTACTCCGCCCGCCATGTCGACCGACTCATCGAAGACACGGTTCGCCCGGCGGTCCTGGATGAGAAATCCGGCGCATGGCGTATCCTCACATCCGCCAGCGTCAACACCCGCGCCCGCACCATCACCTGCCAGTTCGTAC